>CBINJX010000465.1:0-4914 GCA_966251085.1 uncultured Verrucomicrobiales bacterium | reverse complement strand
CACGTGCTTTCGTGAGTCCGTTTTCCTGGATGTCCTTGATCTGTTCGTCGATCGCCTCTCGAAGCTGCTCGGTCGTGAAAGAGGATCCTCCGACAAAGACCACCTGGTCGGCAGGAGTCGGTGCCTGCAGTCGGCCAGCAGGGGACGCCGCTGGCGGTGCTTCCCGAAGAGATTCCGCCCCTGGAGCCTGCGGCGATACAGGCCCGGCTGAGACCAGGGGGGCGATAATCAGGTAAATCGCTAGGATCGTGGGGAACGTCGGGGTGAGACGCATGTCATCGGAAACGCACCAGATAGCGAATACGGCCCGTAAATTCTCCAGTCACGTCAACATCGCCAACGAGGTAGAAATTTTCGCCCAACTTGAACGATGCGCTCAACTCCTGACGTCCCGTTCTGTTATCCACCGCACCGATGTCCAATTTAAAACGATCGAGGATCGGGATATTCTCCGTCGGGCCTCGATTCTTGAACAGCTTCCGGGACAACTCCTGAAAGAGAAGAACGGCGGCGCGCCCCGCGAGGATCTCCGGGCTCCCGGTCAGCTCAGAGGTCGTGGTTCCGGTTGCGAGCAGGGAGATGATATCCTGCTGAGGAAGTGGCGGTTCACTCGAGAGAGAGAGTTGTGGATCTCTTGCGCTGCCGTACACATTTGCCGTGATCCGGTAATCCCGGATCTGCGATTCCGCTTGTATATCCAGCTGCGGCTCGAAGGGAGCATCCCGGGAAAACGTAATAAAACCGCGCGTGACGTTCAGCCGGGAGAATGGGAGCGAAGCGACGAAGTTATCGACGCGAATGAGTCCCTCCAGATACGGCGCTTCGCCGCTGCCTCCAAGCCGGAGATCAATGAGAGCACTGCCACTGGCTAGGTTTCCGCGAATCAGGAACGGATCCCCGGGACGCGTTTTGATGGCCACGTTGAACAGCCAATTACTGAAAGGCGGCTGGTCGATTGAGAAAGTGCCCGTGGCAGGCGCCGATTTCGGAGCCCTGGGTTTCGGCCTGCCCGGCAGACCGATCGGCAGGATGTCGATGTCCCGGAAAAACCGGCTCTGAGTCACCCATACCGTGCCCGTGATTGCTCCCTGTTCGAGCGGGCCGGAGGCTCGGATATCTGTATCCACTCGCACAGTCACCGCGTCGTCTCGACGAACGAGGACATCATCTGAAAGCAGGCGAAGGTCGAATACCGGCTCAAACCAGCGAGGGACGAGCACACTTCCCGCAAGGCTGAAAGTTCCGCCTGCGACCTCTCCACGGAAGGTCCGAATCCGGAGCCCTTGATCCGTAAATGCAATGTCCACGGCGAGACGTCCGATCGCCGGAATGCCCTCTCCTTCGATTCTCACAAGATCGATGCGGGCGCTTGCGGAACCGCTGAACCGGGGATTCGCCACAGTGCCGGCGATCCGTGCATCGATCGCCACGGAGCCGTCGATCCGCTGTACTGCGGGGACAAGTTTCGGAAGAAACGCAAGCGAGGTGCGAGGCAGCCTCACAGTCAGGTCCAGCGGAAGATCCGGGTCGAGCCTCTTCTCCTGCAGCGTTGCCTCCAGATCGAGCGGCAGCCGTCCACGAATGGTGAGCGGCTGAAGGTCCGGGAGCTTCGCCTCGGCATCCAGCAGAAGTTCCTCATCCGCGTAATTCGCCGCCAGACGGATATCCGCACCAGGAAACTTTGGTGCAGTAGGGGACTTCACCCCCCGGGCTGCAATCTTCAAGTTGGCGGTTGGCTTCAGGAACGTACCGCCGGCAATCAAGTTTGCAGTGAGTGTACCGGTGACCGGACTCTTGATCCCGAATGAAGCCAACAACCTTTCGATATCCAGTTCCCGGATATTCAGGTTGGCCGCGATCCGCTTATCCAGAGGCACCAGGGGACCGGGAGATGTCGGCTCGAATGGAATGATCGCGTACCCGGAAAGTACCTGCTGTGTACCTTGCTTCAGATCGATGTCGCGCAGCCTGAGCTTCTGATCCCTCCATTCCAGTGAGCCCGTCAGCGCGATATTTCCGCTCACCAGGCGCAGCTCCGTTGATTCGAAAAACTCAGGCCCATAGAGTCCCGCAAGCCGGACCTGCTTCAGATCGATTTCACCAAACCGCCCATTGTCCACTGCGAGCCGGAACTCTCCTTCATGCATCTGGGGATCGAGCTGTCCGTTACCCTCGATGCTCAAATCCAGGGAACCACTCACCGGTTCTTCTACTCCGAAGATCGCCAGCAGCGGCTGAAGTACCGACATATCCTTCAGCAAAAATAAAACCGCTCCCTCGTAAGGGAGCGGTTTGTTCAAGCCGATCTTTCCTGTGAGTGCTACCTGGTTGGCGGCTCCTTTTATCTGGAGCCGCAGTTCCTCAATGGTGGCGACATCATTGGCTATAGTGATCTTACCCGCGAGCCGCTCCGCCACGAAATCGCCGAGCGAGAGAGCGCTTCCTTTGATATCAATTTCCCCTTGTAGCTCCTTGTTGACCGTCCTTAGGGAGCCCTGGGCTGTCAGTGAACCAGCGAGTGTTTCACCTTTCACCTGAATGCCGAGTGAGGCGAGGTCGGGAATGTTGAAGTCGAGTTCCGTGTCGATCGGCGGCAATGTCCGCGGCAAATTGAGTAGTGCCTGAGGGATGTTGTAGGTTCCCTTGAGCTTCATGCGGTTCTGGCCGCGGATGAGTTCGCCGGATTTGACCCGGACACCGCCATCCCGCACTTCTCCTTCCACCGTCGCCGAATCTGCTTTCACAGTCCCGAACTGCAGATCGGTGCCAGACGCACTGACGTCGCTTTTGAAGTTTTTGATCGGGCTCTGATCCGGTTTCCCGACCGGGGTGCTGAAATCAGCCTGCACCTTGACGTTGCCGGCGCTGAGTTCCTTGCTCGCCAGTCGCCTCGCCTCGAGAGTCACTTTGCCCGAGGCCTGTTGGTCGCGAACACTGAGCGTTCCCTGTCCAGTCGCCGAGCCTGCAATCGGCTGCTGCGGGCGAAAGGAGGTGGTAATCTCGCGCAGATCGGGAAGATCGAACTGAAACTTCGCGTCGCCCTCAGTTTTACCAAGAGCATTCACCGTCTCTGGCAGCTGTGCAGTGCCGGTAAATGAGATCGAGCCCTTACCGAGATCCGCATTGCCGGAGGTAATGTGGGCCGTCCCGTCGTCGAGCTTCGCCATCAGGCTGATCGTCTCTGCCGGAAGTTTCCCGGCAGGCGGGCTCAGCGTGGTACTCACGAAACCAGTCCAGGTCCGTGGGCGCTCCGGTTCACCTGTCACATCCAGCTTCAGGTTCTTCAGGACACCAATCGGCACAGGCTCAGGGCCAAAATATGCGGTCGCAGCGGTGAGATCGACATTGCTCGCTTCCAGATCGAGATCCGTCTCGTAGCTGCTCTCCAGATTTTCACCCGGTTTGGCGAGTTGAGCTCCTTGTAACCGGGCTTGAATGGTGCCACCGAAAGCCGACGCCTTTAGTATGATGCTTCCGCGCTTCTGTGCTCTCTGGGACGCATCAAAGTTCAGCTCGTTGATCGCGAGTTGCTCATCGAGTCTTAGTCCCCGGATGTAGAGATTGCGCTGCGCATAGCTGGTCTCTGCGGAGAGATTTTCCCACACGGGAAGCCCTGGGATCTTCAGGCGGTCAACGCGCAGGTACCCAAGCTGTTCCGGATGCGCGAAAAGATCGAAACCTTGCACTTCTGTTACATTGTCCGGCGCCTCCACTCGGATGTTGAAGTTCTCCACCCGGACGCGATCCGCATAGAGTGCCGGTTGAGCAAGCAGGTTGTTCAGGTCACGCGCCAGGGAACGCTTCTGCCTTTTCTCTTCTTCGTCCTCGCTGGGGAAGGCGAGCAGACGCAGGTCGGCATTCTTGATCTCGTAACTCCGCAAAAATTCACTGAGGCCATGCCTGACCAGCATCGGAATGCTGTAGTCGAGCCGTACCGATTCGATGGTGATCTTTTCAACCGGACTCGGGGCCGCTCCCGTCGGGTAAGCCCTGACGTTTTGCAGCACCAGGTTTGTAAAGATGCTGCCGGAGAAATCCACGTCCAGCTTCACGTTCTGCCGCGCGGCGACTTCGATCAGCGCGAGGCGAAGGCCGGTATGCAGCAGCGGACGATGGAAAATCGCTGCCAGCAGGAGCAGAATCAGAAACAGCTGAAGAATCCGTCGTCCAAAGCGTCGTCGTTTCCTCACCGGAGATGGTGTGGAATTGGCTGGAGAGGACGCTTCGGGCTGGGACTCGGGGCTATGATTATCGGCGTCCTCAGGCATCGGCTCGAGAAACTAACAGCCCGGGAATCGTCTGCAAAGCATCCACAGGTTGCACCCAAAAGAAGTAAATGCGGCCGGAACTAGGACACTGGCATTGGCTATCGAGTCCGGCGCCGGCGTGAATTTTGGGTTCTACAGTATGGCGGGGTAGCATTATGTGGAATGCCTTGTGACCACAGAGCCATACTGGAAGTTCAATATCGGGAGGTGCGCCTCCTGTTGTGGGCCTTTCCCAAGTCGCGTGCACGGGCGACTCACGGGGCATCGGCGTGAAATTTCACCCCTATCCTGATCTTCTTTCACACGCGGCATACCCCGGGAGTCCGACAGTCTATTTAGGCCTTTTTTGTTTGTGCGCCCATGAAGGACGCTTATCGCCGGATACTTCCACGACTTTCTCACGAAATGCGTCACGCGGGCGCGGTACTCTGGCGTGCACTCATCAAGTATGATGAGACCGACGGGGAACAGCGGGCGGCCTCCTTTGCATACTATGCGTTCTTCGCTCTGTTCCCGCTGGTTCTCCTGTTGATCACGGGGGGATCGAAGCTACTGGGGGACGCTCCGGGAGACCAGGAGCGTGCGGCAACGGCGATCATCGACTACGTCACCAAGGACTACGAGGGCTTCCGCGAGGCCATGCTCG
>CBINJX010000464.1:0-4917 GCA_966251085.1 uncultured Verrucomicrobiales bacterium | reverse complement strand
GACAAAGCCGGTGTACACACCTTCCGCTTTGTAGGCTCTGTTCCATCAATTGGCTCTGCCGTGGAACCGTCACTTTGCCGCAACGAATGAATTGTGAGTTGCGCGGTGGGGGATCGAGACGCTGTTGCATCTGATACGCCAGTGTTTGCTACCACCACCTGTCGCTGGAGCAGCTCCCGTGTGGGTCACCAGCCGATCGCCGTGTCCGGGGGCTGCAGAAGATGTCCCACCGGAGTGGACGCTACGTACTCAAAAGCCCTGCCGACGCCTGCTAAGATGTGAATCGGGTTCTCATCATGGCCTTAGCGAAGTAAGGGACAGTACCGGATGGCCCACCCGGTATTATTCGTTAGAGCGCCGTCTCGCTATTCCTTGCTGCCACATTTCGGCTTAGCTTTACCTGATCTGCCAACCAGCGCAGCCACGCAGGATTCTTCCGCAGCAGATCGCAGACCTCCGTACGTTCATCTGGCTCACACTCTCCTTTAGCGAAGCGGATGAGCTTCTCTGCTAATTCTCCCTCTGGAGATGGGATCGCACGGCCACATACCTCCGGCCCGAAACGATCCAAAAAACCAAACAGTGCTGATAGTTCGTTATCCACTAGTAGTTAAACGCCAATTCTAGGGGACTTTTGCGGAAAATCTAATGCCGCACCTCGAAAAAGAAATTTTCTCCTAGAAAGCGGATTCTCTGCAAAAAGCAAAAATCCCGGCGTTTAAGAAACAGAGGCAGTGGTTGCCGGGAGAAGCCTCAACAACAGACGGCGCCAGAAGTGGCGTGGCTTTGAGATGGAAGGTGGCAGGGCAGAGGATACGGGAATGGGCGGGAGAGTGGAGGAAGGTTGGTGGTTCTGGCGCCAGTCTGTTGGCGGCACTTGGAAACGGTGTGTATGAACACCGTGGAATGAATTTTTCAGGTGCAAGATGCTTCGTCCCGTGCTTTTGCATTTCCATGGCACCCCTAACAGAGCCACAGGTAGGCGACAATCGATCCACTCCTCACGTAGAGGATTTCGGACTCGCGGAGCGCTGTCTTGAAGGCGAGTATGATTCTATACGGGTGCTCCAGACGGAATACGGACCGAAAGTGGTTGCTTTCCTCATGCGCTCAGGAGCGGACCTCAGTGAGGCCGAAGAGGTTGTCGATCAGCTCTGGGCTGATCTGCTGGCTGCCTCACCGGATGAGAGACCGAAACTCGCCCGGTACGACGGATCCTGCCGGCTGGGTACTTGGCTAAACACAGTCGCGATGAATCGCCTTCTTACCATCAGGCGTAGTCAGAAGCGGCGTGAAAACCACATTTCAACGAGCTTGGATACACCGTCGGGTGATAAGGAAGACGACCAAACTCTCGGTTCGTTGATCTCGGCTCCTGAGGCTGAATCTGCGGATGCTCCTCTCATCAGCCTTTTGCGTGGAGCGATTCAGACTGCTTTTGCGGAGTGCCCAGCGGAAACATTCGTGTTGCTACAACTGGCACATAGCGATGGGCTCCTGTTGAGGGAACTTGGCCAGATCTGGGGGTGTAACCCCAGCACGATCAGCCGCCGGCTGGAGCAGGCAGCTGCCGAAATCGCACAGTCAGTGCAGGCCTATATTCGAGCTGCGGATCCGATGCTCCACCTGACGTGGAGCGATTTCACCCAGATCTGCCGGACTACAAGCCTCGGTGCATTGGGCTTCGATTGATAGTCCTGCTGCAGGGACGAAAATTTCTGTTCGAAAGCCAGCCTTACGCGAAAATCTCGGGGGCCGAGCTGCGTTGCTCACGCCTGCTTCACCAAGCTCCAGGGAGCCGTGTCCTCCACGTCTTCTTCCTGAACGGGATTGGTGAGCTTTCCGATGCGCTCGATTTCGATGGTGATCAAATCGCCAGGTTGCAGGAATCGCTGCGGCTGCCGTGCCATACCGACGCCATGTGGAGTCCCGGTAAGAATCACCGTTCCTGGAAGAAGCGTGGTGCTCCCACTGAGGAATTCAATCAGCGTCGGAACATCGAACACCATATCCCCGGTAGAACAGTCCTGCAGAACTTCACCATTCACGATGGTTTGAATCCGGAGCGCATGCGGGTCCGGAATTTCGTCCGTAGTTACGATACACGGCCCGAGCGGGGCGAAAGTATCAAAGCTCTTTCCGCGGCACCACTGAGTGCCTCCACCCTCCTTCTGCCAATCGCGCGCACTCACGTCGTTCGCTGCCGTATATCCCAGAACATACTTTAACGCATCCTCCCGCCGAACATTCTTGCACGGCTTGCCGATTACCACACCGAGTTCACACTCGTAATCGACTTTATCGCTTCGCAGCCACCTGGGGAGAAGGATTGGATCCCCGGGATTCTGTACCGCTCCTGGAGATTTCATAAAAAGCACGGGATGCTTTGGCAGGGGAGCGTTCGTTTCCGCTGCATGTTGCCGGTAATTCAGCCCAATGCAGAACACTGCACTTGGTTGCAATGGAGCCAGGAGTTTAAATTCCTCCGCAGCCTCGCCGGTACGCTGCAACCCTCCGAAAAGGTCGCCATTCAGCTTCTGGATATTGCCGCCCGCGAGCTCCTCCCCCCAACTGATAGTTCCGTCAGTGGTTTGATAACGAACAATTCGCATTCATCGGTGTTAGCGGGACTCACCGGCGCTGTGCAACCGCCGGGTACATCAAGCGTGCAGAGGAGTGCGGTTCAGTAGCTCGTATTGCGAGCCGCCCGGCTTGAGTAGGGAACGCCAGAGTTCCACACCGTCTACGTTCCAGGAACCAAAATCCAGATCAGAGAATGGATGCACAGCCGGGGCAATCTGCGAGAGCGTTCGCCGGCTCTCTGTCTTCATTCGTGCCAAGGTCAGGTGCGGACGGAATCGCTTTTCGTCAGGTTTGTTGGCGAAACGGTCCGTCGCGGTACGGAGCGATTTGTGCAGGTCTTCGAGGTATTCCCCCTCCGTCTCGATACCTGCCCAGAGCACCCGGGGACGTTTCAACGACGGAAAAGCGCCTACGTTTGCAACCTTGGCACTAAAACCTGATCTCCCTCGGCAGACTTCATCTATGGCTGCACAAAGTTCGGGAACTTCGGCGGCTTCAACGTCACCAAGAAACCGGAGTGTGATGTGCCATTTGCTCCGAGGTTCCCACCGAATTCCCGGGAATTCCAAGCCCCGCCGGAGAGCGCCAATCTTCTCCTCGACCGAATCCAAGACTTTCTCGTCCGGAGTGATGGCAAGAAATGTGCGAAAAGGCTCCGTCTGGCTCATGGTTCCGTCGGAAACAATGCGACAGGTGGAGTTACCGGGCCGAACTCCCGGAAATCTTTGGCCGCAAAATGCCACCATTCGTCACGCATGGCCAGAAATCCGGCAGAAGCCATCGCCTGTTGTAACATTCGCAGGTTTGTCGCGATAACGAGGTCTCCACCCGTGTAGCGCCGCGCAGCTTCCGGACCGAAAAAATCGAAGCCGGTCGGCATTCTCAGCTCCTTCCCTTTCCGGTCAACGAGTGTAACATCAACGGCGACGCCCCAACTGTGCAGAGACCCGCCCTTGGCTGGATCACCAACGAAGTCCGCCCAAAGTTCTTCCTGGGCAAACGGCGGACGGTAAGCATCCCACACCTTCAAGCCAAATCCGCGTGCGGTCAGGAACTCCTGTGCCTGGCGGAGGCGTTCGGCGACACTCCGTCGCAACAGAGCCCGAGAATTCGGTCGATAGATGGGAGCGCCCGTAATGTTTTGCGACGTAGCGTAGCGGAGTTCGATCAGCACTCCCGGGCATGCTTGTGTAACGTCAACGAGCGGTTCGTTTCTCCTTGGTCGGATCACATCGTCGGCAAAGATTCGTCCGACGAGAATCAAGAGACAAAGCAAGGCTACACACAGATGCCGATCTTTCCGGGATGCCGGTAGCCGGATGGAAGAATACGGGGGCTGCATACGCGATTGAAATGTTCCTGCCTGGGCCGCGAGGCGAAAGTACATTCCTTTGTCGCATCTTTCGCTGCCGCCAGCGTTTCAGGACGTGCCGGGTCAAAGTACTTCTAATGCTTGCGAGGGGAGCACTCCTCCATAATATGCCGCGCCGTGACACCCCAAGCCACCCCGGCGACGGCCGATCACTTATCGCGGGCGCGAGCAGGCGTCGGCACTGTAGTTCTGAACATTGGCGTCTTTCTGGCGGCTTTTGCGTTCGTCTGTGCGGTGATTCGGATTCCAGCGCCGCTCGATGATGTCCCCGGAGTCGGCCCCAAGTATGCCTATTTTGCGGAGCACAAGGCCGATTACAACGTTCTCTTCCTCGGCTCGAGCCGCGTCTTTCACCACTTTCTGCCGAAGCAGTTCGATCTGGAGGTTCAAGAGCAGACCGGCGTGCCGGTGAAGTCTTTCAATCTCGGATACGATGGAATGTGGCCGCCCGAGAGCTTTTATACCCTCCGAAAGGTACTCGCCCTGAAACCACCAAATCTGCGGTGGGTGCTGATCGATCTGATTCAGATCAACCCGAGGGTCGACGTGGAAAACATGGGGACTCTCCGGACAGAATATTGGCACGACTGGCATCACACGGTGATGGCATGGACCGCATTACCGGGTGAGCGTCTCCCATTCTGGCAGAAAGTCGGCATTGCTCTGACCCATGCCGAGAATCTTGCAAAGCGCTGGGTCAATGCCGGGCGTAGTGCGGAATGGTTGGCGGAGACGCTCCGTCCGCCGCCAAAGAAAAAGCGGAAGCCTTACAAATGGGAGGAAACGAGCGGCTATGAAGCCGGTCTCGACCGGGTAATGGCCGGTGAGGAACTCAAAAAATTTGAGGCTCAGGTGAAAATTTTTCGGGAAGGAAGTACGCGTCCAAAGCTACGCCCGCGAATGCTCAAGGCTGTTGAGGACATTGCCGCGGAGGTTCGCGCTGCGGGCGCCGAGCCAATCTT
>CBINJX010000463.1:0-4936 GCA_966251085.1 uncultured Verrucomicrobiales bacterium | reverse complement strand
GCGGATTACTCCGATTTCAAAGTGCATCTTCTTGTTGCTGGCCCACTTCATCCGCTGCTCCACCCCGGCAAACTGCTCGATCAGCTCCAGCAGTTTCTCCATCTCCACTCTGTTCGCCTGCTCGATCAACTGCGCGACGGCCTCGTCGCTCAGCTCCCCGGCAAGTCCATTAGGATCAGCACGGGCCACCAGGAGATTCCGGAGATGATCGATCAAATCGCCGAGCAGACGCGTCAAATCGCGTCCCGCTTCGGCCTGGTCGTGAATGATCCCGAGTGCCTTCGGAGCATCGCCGTCGATGATGTGGTCGCAAAGGGCGGTCACCGTCTCATGAGCCGTGAAGCCGAACACAGACTGGACGTCGTCCTCGCTGATCTTGTCGCCACAGAAAGCAACCAGCTGATCGAGCATCGACTCAGCGTCGCGCATACCACCCTCGGCACCGCGGGCCACTGCCTCGGCGGCCTCCGGCGTCAGCTCGATCTTCTCGTTTTCAGCGATCCCGCTCAGGTGCTGCGCAATGAGAGCCGTCGGGATCCGTTTCAGGTCAAAGCGCTGGCACCGCGAGAGGATCGTCATCGGCACCTTCTGCACATCGGTCGTCGCAAAGACGAATTTCACATGACCGGGCGGCTCCTCGAGTGTCTTCAGGAGAGCGTTGAAGGAGGAAGTCGAGAGCATGTGCACCTCGTCCACGATGTACACCTTATACCGGCCCCGGGTTGGCGCGTACTTGACGTTGTCGATGATCAGTTCACGGACCTTATCGACCTGCGTATTCGACGCCGCATCAAACTCCAGCACATCGAGTGACGTACCGGCTGCAATCTCACGGCATGCGTCACACTGGCCGCAAGGAGTCGTCGTCGGCGTGTCGTAGCTCTGGCAGTTCAGCGCCTTGGCCAGGATGCGCGCCGTGGAAGTCTTTCCCGTTCCACGCGGACCCACAAAGATGTAGGCGTGCGCAAGCCGGTTCTGCTCGATGGCATTCTTCAGCGTGCGGGTGATGTGTTCCTGCCCGACGACGTCGTCAAAAGTTTGCGGGCGATATTTACGGGCAAAAACCGTGTAACTCACAAAGCAACTATGGAATCGCTCGAGGCCGATTGCCAATTGCCGAATACACCTGATTTGGCATCACGCACTTTTTCCAAATCGATCATCGACAAGCCGCCCTCGGCTTACTTTGTTCCCCGCGCACATGCTCGGAAACCTTATCGGCCCCGAAATCAAAGAGCTGATCGAAGCGCGCAATTTTGGCGCGCTCCGGAGTGTATTTGAAGATTGGTCTCCGGCGGACGTGGCCGAGTGCATCCTGGAACTCGCCGAAGAAGAGCAGGCAATCGCTTTCCGGATTCTTCCGCACAAACAGGCGGCGGAGGTTTTTGAGTATCTCGACGGTGATGCCCAGCAGGCGGTCCTGAAGGCGATGAGCAATGAGGCGGCGGCCGCGATCCTCAACGACATGTCGCCGGACGACCGTACGGCGTTCCTCGAAGATCTTCCAGCGGCAGCGGTGACCCAGATGCTCACACTCCTCTCTCCGGAGGAACGAGCGGTTGCCCAGCGCCTGCTGAATTATCCCGAGGACTCGGTCGGCCGTCTGATGACCCCCGATTTCTTCTCGGTGCGGCCGACCTGGACCGTTCAGCATGTGCTCGATTACATCCGGGAGAACGGCCGGGATTCAGCCACTTTGAATGTCATCTACGTGACAGATGAACAGGGGCGGTTGATCGATGACGTGCGAATCCGCGAATTTCTTCTCTCACCGCTCGATGTAAAGGTGGACGACATCCGTGATTCCCATTTCGTCGCCCTCCGAGCCACCGACGACCGGGAAACGGCCCTCGGGATCTTCAAAAAATACGACCGGAATCATCTCCCGGTCATCGATGCAGAAGAGAAGCTCCTCGGCCTCGTCACCGCGGACGACATGCTCGACGTGCAGGAAGAGGAAACCACGGAAGACGTCCAGAAGTTCGGCGGTATCGAGGCGCTCGAGGAGCCGTATATGGATGCCCCTCTCATGGAACTGGTCCGGAAACGGGCAGTGTGGCTGGTGGTACTGTTTCTCGGGCAGATGCTGACCGCTACAGTGATGGGGGTCTTTGAGGACGAGATCGAGAAGGCCGTCATTCTCGCTTTGTTCATCCCACTCATCATCTCCTCCGGAGGAAACTCGGGCTCCCAGGCGGCGACACTCATCATTCGCGCGATGGCGCTGGGCGAAATTACGCTCGCGGATTGGTGGCGCGTGGCGAAGAAGGAAGTGCTCTCCGGGCTGATGCTCGGTGGGCTGCTCGCGGTGATTGGCTTTATCCGGATCGTGGTCGCGGCACAGTTCAGTGACCGCTACGGCGCGCATCCGATGCTGGTCGGTCTGACCGTGAGTGCCGCCGTGCTCGGTGTAGTACTCTGGGGTACACTTTCCGGCTCCATGCTGCCACTCATCCTCCGCCGCTGTGGCCTCGATCCGGCAACTTCTTCAGCACCATTTGTCGCGACTTTGGTGGACGTGACCGGACTGATGATCTACTTCGGCGCTGCGCTATTGATCCTGAAGGGGACGGTATTGTAGGCGCGCACGTCGCAGGTGCCGGTTCACCGAGCCCCCGCAAGCCCCCTGCTCCGCGCCAGCGCCACATCCAGCCACACAGCGAGGATGAGCACCACGCCACGCGCGATGAACTTCTTCTCGGGCTCCATCGCCATGAGAGTCATACCATTGATCAGACAGGCGATGATCAGCGCTCCAAAGAGCACTCCCAGGACCGTGCCACGCCCGCCCTTCAGCGAGACTCCACCGATCACACAGGCCGCGACCGCATCGGGCTCCATCCACTCGCCCACCGTGGTGGTGGACGACCCGGCATACGCCAGCTGCATGAAACCCGTGAGCGCCACGATCAGACCGGTAAGCGTGAAGGCTCCGATCGTAATCCGCTGTACGGGAACACCGGAGATCGTCGCAGCCTCCTCATTTCCGCCGATCGCATAGAGATAACGTCCGAAAGGCGTGTGTTGCGTTAGCACCCACACCCCAAATGCAACCGTCCCAAGAATCAGCGCAGCTAGTGGCACGCCCTGGAATTGGTTGGTGACGATGACGAAGAGGAACAACAGCTGGGCGGCGAT
Organism: uncultured Verrucomicrobiales bacterium; assembly: GCA_966251085.1. Lineage (GTDB taxonomy): Bacteria > Verrucomicrobiota > Verrucomicrobiia > Chthoniobacterales > Chthoniobacteraceae > CBINJX01. The sequence goes on along the minus strand of CBINJX010000463.1, from coordinate 1,798 downwards.
GAACAGCTTCAGGAAGGTCATCTCCCCGTCGTCTGTCGTGAGGCCGTAGGCACTCCGCTGTCGGACTGCTCTGGTCTGGCCGTACACCATTCCGCAGACGACCAGACCGGCAAGCACGTAACCCAGACCGGACGGTAGGTAGAAAGTCGTGAGGCTCGATACCAGATTCCCCTGCCCACCGGGAGCTGCCGGGATGGTCTTGCTCCCGATCACCATCCAGAAGAGTCCGCGGAATGCTAACAGGCCACCGAGAGTGATGATGAAGGCGGGGATCCGCTGCCGCACGATCAGCGATCCCATGGCGAACCAGAGGAGCAACGCCACACCGAATCCGGCGAGCATCGCCAGCGGCGCAGGCCACTGATGCTCGGTAATCAGCACCGCGCCAATTCCACCGATCAGCCCCACTCCACTACCAGCGCTCAGATCGATATGCCCCGGCAACAACACCAAGAGCATCCCGAGCGCAAGCGTCGCAGTGATGCCGAGTTCGATCATCAGCAACGAGAGATTCCGGGAACTCAGAAAAGCCGGGGATGCCACTGCAAAAAATCCGCAGATAAGCAGTAGCGCAATGAGGAGAACGGTTTCTCGACGGAGGGTAAGCCGGGAAGACATTGGGGGGAATGGAGGCTACGGAGAGCGGCTATGTTTTATGGCCACAAAAACGCACAAAAAGCACAAAAAAGAAAATTGCTGAGGGGTGTGGTGGTTGGGAGGTGCATGGCATTCCATGTACCCAAACCGATTTCAATTCACTTTCTGAGGCCCGCGATTGTCGCAAAGCCGCTGTTCCAAGTCTGGCGGCCACGTCCTTCCTCACCGCTGTCAATCTCTTTACTTCCCTACGGAGCTACGGGTTTACAGGTGGTAGCGCCGATGGTTATCGAAAATCCTCACCTAAGTAGGCAACCAAAAGTCCGTTCACCACCGAGCACCGAAGGTGCGTACTATACCAGCCTGGGGCACAGCCCCAGGAACATGATCACCAGAGCGCGAGGGCTGAAAGCCCGTTCTATCTTCCTGTTCTGCAGCGACGCGCTCTCGCGGCTCATATGACGGGCCTTCAGCCCTTGGACGCCTGGGACGGTTTTCCTGGGGCTGCGCCCCAGGCTGGTATAGACCGCGCCCTTGGCGCTCTGAGCAGGCGCAGCCCGGATCTCACCCTCCCGCTCCGGGGAATCCGAGCACAGCAGATCCTCTCATTCGAAGGAGTGAACGAACTTTTGACTTCCTACATAGAACGGCGGCGGAGTGATCCAGTCGGGAGCAGCTGACGTGAACCTATCGAAGAACAAGACTCCCCAGGTATTCCCTCAAGGCTCCCGGTGTCGCAAGAGCATCACCCTCCGCCTCGTCGGGTAGATACCTCCAAGTTCGCGTGTCCAACTGCACGAACAACACTCCATTCTGCTTCTGCGGTATCGTAATCTCGCTTATTCTGGAGTTTGAAGATCCCCACTCAATTCGATAGTTTTTGCCACTATCTTGCACCGCCACAATGTCGGAAGATTCGGGAGCAAGGACCAATACAATGCGTGGGTTAACAACAGACAACCGCGAGTGATTCAACATTGTACTATCCCCCCCTGGCATGCACGTAAACCCGGATACCGTCAGCCAGCATAAATCCAGAGTAAGACGGGCCTGGACCAATCGGTCGTTCAAATCGAGAACAACCGTGGAGTGCGAGTACCACAAGCCCCAGAGCTATAGTACTGCCCACCAGACCAAATCGTTTGTTTGGTCGTACCCCCATCCCACTGCTCAGATTGGCGAGGAAGATTGATGATTTCAT
>CBINJX010000462.1:0-4943 GCA_966251085.1 uncultured Verrucomicrobiales bacterium | reverse complement strand
TTCAGGTGGTCCGGTTTGCGCCGCTGGGTGATCCCATCGAGGTGAAGGTCCGCGGTTATCATCTTTCCTTACGTAAAGCCGAGGCGGGCGGTGTCCGCGTCGAGCGTCTTTAAGCTTTTCCTTCTATGAGTACGGCTGCCCCGGCGCCTACCGCGCCGCCCCAATCCGCAACGACCACTGCCGTGCGGCGGGTGGCGATCGCGGGGAATCCGAATTGCGGCAAGAGCACGATTTTCAACGCGCTGACTGGTCTGCGTCAACGCGTCGGAAATTATCCGGGCGTCACGGTCGAGCGGAAAGAGGGGACCTTTTACGGCAGCCACGGTGAGCAGATGACTCTGCTCGATCTGCCGGGTTGCTACAGTCTCCAGGCGCGTTCTCCCGATGAGGCGGTCGCTCGTGACGTACTGCTTGGGCGTGTGGAAGGGACGCCGCGGCCGGATGTGATCATCTGCGTGGTGGATGCGTCGAATCTCGAGCGCAATCTCTACCTCGCGGCACAGATGCTGGAGCTACAGATCCCGTTCATCCTCGCGCTGAACATGGTCGATATGGCCGAGCAGGCGGGAATCGTGATCGATCCTGTGGCACTCCGCGAAAAGCTCGGAGTGCCGGTGATTCCGATGGTGGCGAGCAAGGGTGTGGGGCTGGTGCAGCTTAAACAGGCGGTTTCTCAGAATCCGCTTCCGCCCCCGGGAAATCGTGCGCCTTTGCCTGAGGCTTTCGAGAACGAGGCACGTACCCTCGCTGAAGCGCTCCCGGTTTCCCGCGAAGTCGCGCATCCCGAGGCTCTGCTGCTCCTTTCGCTGCACGATCAGGCTCTCGAGAATCTGGCCGGGCACGACCGGAAGGTCGTGGACCTTACGGTTGCGGCGCAGAAGCGTCTGCGCGATGCCGATCTGGATCCGATCTCCGCGCCGGTGGAGGCGCGCTATGCTTGGATTCAGCACCTGTGTAGTGAGGCGGTTCATCATCCCGGTACTGGGGGATTGACTGTTTCGGACAAACTTGACGCGGTATTGACCCACTGGCTCTGGGGTTGGGCGGCATTCTTGGGAGCCATGGCGCTGATGTTTGTCTGCATCTTTTTTGTCGCGGATGTTCCGATGGGATGGATCGAGGACGGGACTTCGTGGCTCAGCGAACAGATAAAGAATCGAATGGCTGACGGCGATTTCCGTAGCCTCATTACTGACGGAGTCATTGCCGGTGTCGGCGGAGTGGTGGTGTTTCTCCCTCAGATTCTGATTCTGTATCTTTTCCTCGGGATCCTCGAAGACAGTGGGTACATGGCACGCGCAGCGTTTATCATGGACCGCTTCATGTCGCGTGTCGGGTTGCACGGGAAGTCCTTTATCCCGCTGCTCTCCTCATTTGCATGTGCCATTCCTGGCATCATGGCGACACGGACTATCGAGAACCGGAAGGATCGTCTCGTGACGATTCTTGTGGCTCCGCTGATGAGCTGTTCCGCACGGCTTCCTGTGTACACGCTGATGATTGCGGTACTTCTGCCAGCGGCCTCGGCGTTTCAGAAAGCTGGGATTATGCTCAGCATGTATATGCTTGGCATTTTTGCCGCCTTCGGAATGGCGTGGCTATTTAAGAGCACTCTGCTGAAGGGGGAGACGCCGATGCTTCTTCTGGAGATGCCGCCTTACCGTATGCCGTCACTCAGGACGATTCTGATGCGCATGTGGGAACGGGCGGGGATTTTCCTTCGTCGCGCGGGTACAATCATTCTGGCGCTTTCCGTATTGCTCTGGGCGCTCACGACCTATCCGAAACCGTCGAATCCGGAGATTTCGAAATCAGAAGCCATCGCGCAGAGCTACGCAGGCAAACTGGGGCATGCAATCGAGCCACTTATCGCGCCGCTCGGCTACGACTGGAAGATCGGTGTCGGTCTCATCGGCTCATTCGCCGCGCGTGAAGTCTTCGTCGGAACTATGGCGATCGTTTACAATGTGGAGAACGAGGATGAAGAAAACGTGGAGCCTCTCCGCGACACGATGAGGTTGGAGAAAAATGATGGCGGAGGTCTGGTCTTCACCCCGCTCGTCTGCATCGGTCTGATGGTGTTTTACGTTCTCGCGATGCAATGCGTGAGTACACTGGCGATCGTCAAGCGTGAGACGAACAGCTGGCGCTGGCCGCTTTTCCAGCTCGCCTACATGACCGGTCTCGCTTACTTCGCCGCACTCGTCGTGTATCAGGGTGGACGTCTCCTTGGTTTCCAGTGATGAGTCCCGAGCTGGATCAGGCCCTCGTAATAGGCGCAATCGGAGCTGCCATCGGTTTCTTTGCTGTCCGTTTTGCTCGCCGCTGGAGCAAGAAAGGCTCGAGTTGCAGTGGCGGAGACTGCTGCGCACCTGGTAAGGGGAAAGCGAAGCTGAAGAAACCGTAGCTGTATTCCCCTCCCTATTTTGGCCCGATCGAGCAGCAAAAAGCTCCCGGTAAACATCGCAGTTGTCGTTCTCGCACTGGCTGCGGTAACGGCGCAGTCAATCAACACATGGTTGCGCGGCCCAATCGTGCCGCAGCAGGTGGAGGTCTATTTCTCGCCGAAAGGCGGAGCTACCGAGGCCATTATCCGGGAGATCCAGCGCGCCGAGAAAAGCGTCCATGTCCAGGCGTACTCCTTCACCAGTCCCCCCATCGCGAAAGCACTGGTGGAAGCAAAACGGCGAGGGCTGAAGGTCGAGATCATCCTCGATAAGAGCCAACGCTCCGAGAAATACACGGAAGCCGATTTCACGGCGCACGCAGGGATCGCCACGTGGATCGATGACAGCCATGCGATCGCACACAACAAGGTGATGATTCTCGACGAGGAGACGGTGATCACCGGCTCGTACAACTTTTCACGTGCTGCGGAGGAGCGGAATGCCGAGAATGTGCTTATCCTCCACAAAACGCCCAAGTTAGCGCGTCGCTATCTGGAGAATTGGCACGCCCACCGGGCACACTCTGAGGCTTACGCCGGGCGTTAACCTGAGGTGAGCCTTGCAGCAGGAGGGAGTCCGAAGGGCGGGGAGGGGCGTAACTATCTATGCTATGATTACACGACTTGGAGAAAGCCGGATGCATGCGGGTAGCATGATCGAGCACACCACCACCAAGCTTCCGACGGATTCATTCCTCTGGGCGGCCGGTGGATCAATTCTGCTATCGCTATTCCTGAAGAGCCAGGGGCGCGATAAGGACGCCCTTTTTGTAGGCCAATGGGCACCTACTTTTGTCATCTTGAGCCTCGTGTCCAAGCTGGCCAAACACTTCGGTGACGACTGAAAAGTCCGTCGCTTGTAAGCGAAGATGTGAGCGCTTCAGATGGGTTCTGGAGCGCTCACATCGCCTGTTTTTGCTTGGTGCGGTCACCTTGGAATAGGGTTGCTCCGCTACAACGGCAACAGCATCTGGGAACTCGGCCCTACCAAGGTCGAAACACCTACCCCGAGCAGACGTAGCGGACCTTTTACCAGCTTGTCCTTGGCGAGGAGGTAACAAGCGGTCCGGTAAATGTCTTCGGCTTTGTGCACCGGTTCATCGAGGCGAACCTGCCGCGTAAGGGTGGTGAAGTCGCTATAGCGTACCTTTACCTGAACGGTGAGGGCAGCGGCCTGATGCTTCTTGAGGGTATCAGCGACATCCAACGCCAATTCTTTCAATGCTGCCCGAAGGGTGGGGCGATCATCTGTGTCCTGCGCAAACGTTGTTTCGCTGCTGATGCTCTTTCGTTCGTCACTCGTATCGACCGGGCGGTCGTCGTTACCGAATGCTCGTCCTTTCAGGACGGATGCCCAGGATCCGACGATCTGGGGCAGCATCTCTGCCCGGTCCTGAAGATCCGCAATGGTGCGGATGCCGTGCTTGGCAAGTGACTCCTCGGTTACCGGACCGACGCCGGGTATTCTGGAAACGGCGAGAGGACGGAGAAACAACGCCTTATCCAATTCAGGGATGAGCGTCAGGCCATTGGGCTTCTGAAAATCGCTACCGAGTTTCGCGAGGAACTTGTTTGCAGCAATCCCGATACTGGCAGTAAGGCCGCGCTCAGTGGCAATCCGTTGTTTGATGGCTTTGGCGATCTCGACGGATCGGAAGAGCGCCTCATCCGCCTCCATGCCGGGAAAACGCTCGCTGAGATCGAGGTACGCCTCATCCACGGAAACCTTTTCGATCACTGGACTCGCCTCGCGAAGGATCTCCATGATCAGACGTGACTCCGCGCGATAGGCATCCATGCGAGGCCGGACAAAGATCGCGCTGGGACAGAGGCGAGCGGCAGTACGGGAGGGCATCGCTGAGTGAACACCGAATTTCCGCACCTCATAGCTGGCAGCCGCCACCACGCCGCGCTGATCCGCCAACGCGCCGACTACTAGCGGTTTGCCGCGGTATTCCGGATTGTCGCGCTGTTCCACGGACGCGAAGAAGGCGTCCATATCGACGTGGAAGATGATGCGCGGCATTGCCGGGAGGATAGGTGGCAACTTACAGGCACTCAACCCGAACGCCGCTCGTGCCTCAGGTGCACCTCCCCTCACGTCAGACGCACACGGGAGAGCGGCCTTTCAACAAGGATATACGAGATCGTCGCTACGCCAATCACCGCAACAACGAAGGCTAGCAAACGCATCCCCGGGGCGAATGGGAGATCCTCAGCGTAGGGTAATAGGAAGGGATGCCAGAGATACGCGCTGTAGCTGATCATTCCCAGCTTCTGCAGGGGAGACACCGACAGTGCATTCGCCATCCATCCCTTGCCTCGGAGTGTAGCGAAGAGGAACAGTGCCCAGACCGTCGCGAAAATATCGGTCGTATTCGTGAGCTTTACCTCCTCCGCACCCGGGTGAAAGAGCGCCGTGTAGAAGGACGGCACCCGTACGATGGCGATCGCGAGGCAGACCAGCCCCGCGATGCCGTCGCGGGAGAGCATCATT
>CBINJX010000461.1:0-4944 GCA_966251085.1 uncultured Verrucomicrobiales bacterium | reverse complement strand
AGCCTCGGACGCGCGCAAATTGCTGAAAAAAGCTGAAACGTTTGCCGAATCCGCGCATTTGCATTCGACTAGTGTTCAGTCGAGCATAGCACCCCTTTTCTCATGCAGCAGCGTCCAGCTCTTACCATCGCTCCCGATCCTGGTGTCATCGAAATCCGCGGAGCGCGGCAGAATAATCTCAAAGGCTTCGATCTCGATCTGCCGCTCGGGAAACTGATCGTCGTCTCCGGGCCAAGTGGCTGCGGAAAATCGAGCCTGGCCTTTGATACGGTGTATGCCGAGGGGCAGCGCCGGTATGTGGAGACGTTCAGCCCATACACCCGCCAGTTCTTTGAACGGATGGACAAGCCGAAGGTGGACATCATCCGCGGCATCCCGCCCGCCATCGCCATCGAGCAGGCAAATCCGGTTAAGACCACTCGTTCCACCGTTGGTACGATTACTGAGATCAACGAATACCTGAAGCTGCTCCTGCCGCGCGTGGTCATCGCGCATTGCCCGAGCTGCCAGAAGGAGGTCCGGCCGGAGTCGGCGACATCCATCGTGGACCATGTACTCGCCAACCACGCAGGCGAGACGCTGCTGGTTACCTTCGGCGTATCGGCTCCGGAGGGAACCAGTGCCAAGGATTTCTTCGGCTTCCTCCAGCAACAGGGTTTCCTCCGTGTCTGGATCGATGGCGAAGTCTTCCGCGTCGATGAACCGGATAGGGTTAAGAGCCTTCCCCCTGCCGTCCAAGTTATCCAGGACCGAATCCAGGTCTCTCCCGAAAACCGTTCCCGCTTCTGCGAAGCTGTTGAAACCGCCCTGCGCTTCGGAAAAGGCAAGTTAGCTTTTGCGCGTTCCTCACCGGCTCGCGGCTCTCAACTCTCAACTCTCAACTCTCAACTGCTTCCATACAGCACCGGCTGGCATTGTGCGCACTGCGATCTCGATATCGTGCCGCCATCGGCCGGATTGTTCTCCTTCAATCACCCACAGGGGGCCTGTCCGCGTTGCCGTGGGTTTGGCCGGACGATCGCCATCGATTTGGATCGAGCGATCCCCAATCGCCGGCTGAGTATTGCCGAGGGGGCGATCAAACCGTTCCAGACAGAGAATGGACAGGAGTGCCAGCGGGATCTCGAACGCGCTGCGAAGAAGCGTGGATTCGATCTCAATTGTCCGTTCGATGAGCTGTCAAAAGCAGACCAGCAGTGGGTAATGTATGGGGAAAAGCCGGGTGCGGCGGGGGAGGAGCTTTGGACGAAAGGACTTTGGTATGGGGTGAAGGGTTTCTTCGACTGGCTGGAATCGAAAACCTACAAGATGCACGTGCGGGTGCTGCTGGCGCGGTACCGGAGCTATACCACGTGTCCGGACTGCCTGGGCGGACGCTTTCAGGCGACGACGTTGAACTACCGTTTCGGCGGAATGACCTTGCCGGAACTGGCCGCGCTTCCGATCGATCAGTTGCTCAAGGTTCTGGAGCAAGCGATTCCGAAGACCAACGGTGATAGCACTGCCGAAATGCTGCTGGAGGAGATCGTGTCGCGGTTGCGGTATCTCGATCTTGTCGGACTGAGTTACCTGACTCTCGACCGCCCTACAAAGACTCTCAGTGGTGGTGAACTCGAGCGTGTGAACCTGACGACCTGTCTCGGTGCGTCACTTGTGAACACACTGTTTGTTCTCGATGAACCGAGCGTCGGCCTGCACCCGCGTGATACCGGACGTCTGATTCGTGTGATGCAGCAGCTCCGCGACAAAGGGAACACCCTGCTCGTGGTGGAGCACGAGGAGGCGGTGATTCGTGCAGCAGATCATCTCGTGGAACTCGGACCCGGCCGGGGTGAGGCGGGCGGAGATCTCGTTTTTAATGGTCCACTCAAGGAACTCCTCGTTCCAAGGCGCGGCAAAGCAGGCAAGGCGCCATCGACCCTTACTCGTGATTACCTGACTGGGGATAAATCGATCCCGGTACCAACTCGTCGCCGGACACCGAATGGTTGGATCACCGTGCGAAATGCCCGCGAACACAACCTCCGCGGCATCGATGTGGAGTTTCCGCTGGGGGTGTTTGCATGCGTAACCGGCGTGTCCGGTTCAGGAAAGAGCACTCTCGTCCATAGCGTGCTCTATCGCGGCGTACTCGACTCACGCGGAGTCACACAGGAAGAGCCGCCGGGCAGCTGCGACGAGATCGTCGGACACAAGGCCGTGGGTGAAGTGATCATGGTCGATCAGTCGCCGCTATCGCGTACCCCACGATCGAGTCCTGCGGTGTACCTGGGAGTTTTTGATGGTATCCGCGAACTCTTCGCCGCCACAGACCAAGCACTCGCGCAGGGATTCACTGCGAGCGCTTTCTCGTTCAATTCAGGGACCGGGCGTTGCGAACGCTGCTCGGGGGCGGGGTGGGAGAAGATCGAGATGCAGTTCCTCAGCGACGTCTTCGTCCGCTGCCCGGAATGTGAGGGACGCCGTTACCAGCCGCCGATCCTGGCGGTGAAGCTCGCCGGGAAATCGATTCACGATGTACTGGAGTTGACTGTCACCGAAGCCATCAAGTTCTTCGATGACCTTGGCGCGGAAAAGATCTCCAAACCGCTGCGTGTTCTCGAAGAGGTGGGGCTGGGCTATCTTACTCTGGGGCAGCCGCTCAACGTTCTCTCGGGTGGTGAGTCACAGCGGCTCAAGCTCGTGGAGCGTCTCACGAAACGTACGGAAACCGGCGCGCTTCTGATTCTGGACGAACCAACGACCGGCCTGCATTTCGATGACGTCGCGATGCTCGTAAAGGTGTTCGACCGGCTCGTGGAGCAGGGGAATAGTCTGCTCGTCATCGAGCATAACATCGAGGTGATCAAGAGCGCCGATTACCTCATCGATCTTGGTCCTGAAGCGGGTGTTGGCGGTGGATATGTCACTGCCAAAGGCACTCCGGAGGAGGTTTCCGCCAACGAGGAATCTCACACAGGCCGTTTTCTGCGTAGTGCGTTGAAACCACTGCACGCGCACGGTTTCGCAGACTCCGATGAAGCAGCATTGGTCGCAGAGGACGCTCCCGCGTACGGTAAGTCAGTTCTCAAATCTCAAACGTCAAATCTCAACTGCGTCAGCATCAAAGGCGCTCGCGAGCACAACCTGAAGAACATCTCCTTGGAGATCCCGCGCGAGAAGATGGTGGTGGTCACCGGATTGAGCGGCTCGGGTAAATCGACCCTCGCCTTTGATCTGATCTTTGCCGAGGGGCAGCGGCGTTTCCTCGATAGCATGTCGGCATATGCCCGGCAGTTCGTCGAGCAGCTTGAGCGGCCGGAGGTGGATAGCATTGCTGGGCTGCCGCCAACGGTTGCCATCGAGCAGCGCATCACCCGGGGAGGCGGAAAATCGACTGTCGCCACAGTCACTGAGGTTTATCATTTCCTCCGCTTGCTATGGGCAAAGCTTGGAACCCAGTACTGCCCGAAGTGCGAAGTGCCCGTGGAGAAGCAGACGCTCGCAGCTGCGGTGAAGAAAGCGGATGCACTGGCAAGGAGTGGGCGTGTTCGAATTCTTGCGCCGCTGGTGAAAGCGCGGAAAGGTTTCCACGCGGATGTTGCGCGATGGGCTCTGCGCCACGGATACGAGGAGTTGTTCGTCGATGGGAAGTGGGAACGGGCGGACAAGTTTCCCAAGCTTGAACGTTTCCGTGAACACACGATCGATGTGCTCGTTGGTGAGTGTGGTGCATCGGGACGCACTCAGGACCTGTTGAAAAAAGCGCTGGAGATCGGTCGCGGTACGGCCCGGCTCATTGATGCAAGAGGCCGCTCGCATGTGGTCTCAACCGAGCGCTGCTGCCCGGGCTGTGGCCAATCCTTCGAGGAACTAGATCCGCGTCTCTTCTCCTTTAACTCTCCGCATGGCGCTTGTCCGGAGTGCCGGGGCTTTGGCGAGGTCTGGAAGGCTTGGGTAAATCCACGTCTGGATTCCGCTTTGGAGATCGAGATGGATCAGGAGCGCCAGCATGAGTGGCTGGAAGAAGGACAATCAAAGCCCTGCCCGACGTGCCACGGCTCTCGATTGAACGAGGTCGCGCGTGCGGTGCAGTTACGGGGTCAGACGCTGGATCAGGTCGTTGCGCTCTCTGCGAGGGAGGCACTCGGTTGGGTCGAGAAGCTGAAGTTCAAGGGGAACGACGGCATCGTTGCCGCGGATATTCTCCCTGAAATCTCACAGCGGCTCAGTTTCATGGGGAATGTGGGGCTCGATTACCTATCTCTCAACCGTTCCGCAAAAACGCTCTCCGGCGGTGAATCCCAGCGCATCCGCCTTGCGGCGCAGCTCGGCTCGAACCTCCGCGGCGTATTGTACGTGCTGGACGAACCGACAATTGGTCTGCATCCGCGCGACAACGATCAGCTCCTCGACACTCTTGAGGCGCTGAAGGGGAAGGGGAACTCGCTGGTGATTGTAGAGCACGACGATGAAACGATGCGTCGTGCGGATTACATCATCGATCTCGGCCCGGGAGCGGGAAGCGAAGGCGGGCAAGTCGTCGCGCATGGAACGCTCAAGGAAATCTGCGAGACACCTGGCTCATCTACAGGGCGCTGTCTCCGTGAACCGCTTCAACATCCGATCCGAGGCAGCCGCCGTCCTTTACAGGAAGTCGAGCGTTGGATTGAGCTGGATGGCGCACGTTTGCACAACCTCAAGGACGTCGATGTGCGTTTCCCGCTTGGGCGGCTCACCGTCCTCACTGGTATTTCCGGTTCCGGAAAGAGCACGCTGATGCGCGGCGTTCTGAAGCCGACCGTCGAGCAGGCTCTCGCTAACAAGAAGAAAGTGCGCAAGGCCGCGGCGGCAAAGGCTCAGTCGAAGAAGGCGGCGGATTCGAAGAAAAAGAAGAGCACGGTACCGGCTGCCTCAGCTTCATTCCGAGGTTCGGCTGATGATTCGTTCGCGGAGTTGCGTGGA
>CBINJX010000460.1:0-4948 GCA_966251085.1 uncultured Verrucomicrobiales bacterium | reverse complement strand
CGGCCACCGACGAGGTGAAGCTGGAGGAGATCGTCGTCACCGCCGACACCACCGGCACCCAGGCCGTCCAGGTCGGCAGCTTCCGTGGCGCCAAGCAGCTCGACACCCCGCTGACGGTGAGCGTCATCCCGCGCGAGGTGCTCGACATCCACGGCCTGATGATGATTCCGCGTGGCGATGTTCTGCGCTTCCATCAGCGCGGCCTGCGATTTTTCGGTGAACTTGCTCAGATCCATGGCGTGTCCCTCGGCCTCAGCTTTTCATGTTTCTATGCGATCCGTTTCGCTCCCCTGAATGACTAACGTGCTGCGTGCGCAATGTGCTGCAGCGCTTCGATCATCGCCTCGGGATCGCGCGGGCCGTCGTAACGCACGCCGTTCATGAAGAACGTGGGGGTGCCATTTACTCCGCTCCTGACTCCGCTCATAAAGTCCTCCCGAATGCGGGGCGCCTGCGCGCCAGCCAGGACTTCCCTGATCAGGCGAGGAGCATCGAGACCTAGCGCGACAGCGTATTGGGCTAGAGCCTCATCATCGAGGGCATCCTGATTCTCGTACAGCAGGTCGTGCATCTCCCAGAAACTTCCCTGCTCACCGGCTGCCTCCGCTGCCTCGGCCGCGTGCTCGGCATGCGGGTGCATATTTGTCAGCGGGAAGTTCCGGAAAACGAAGCGCAATTCGTCGCCCAAGGCTTCCTGGATTGCTTTCACAACCCAGTAAGCTTCACCGCAGAAAGGGCACTCGTAGTCGCCATACTCCAGTAGAGTCAGAGGTGCATCAAAAGGCCCTTGGATGTGGTCTCGTTCACTGACCGGAACGGCCAGCATTCCTTCGCCCATCGGGCGGTTGGTTGGAACGTGGTATCTCATGGTTTACTTCTTCTTGTTTTGGAGGTCTTCAAGCGCAGCCAGAATTCCTCCTGCTCCAGGATTCACACCAATGGGGGAAACGTAGCTCCACTGGACGGTCCCTTCAGGATTCAACACAAACAGCGCCCGCTCGCTGACTCCGTCGCTGTCGCGGAAGACGCCATACGCGCGGGCGACATCTCCCTGGGGGTGGAAATCAGCGAGGAGAGCGAAATGCAAATTGCGAGCTTTTCTGAACTCTGCGTGACACCATGCCCCGTCAACAGAGATGCCGACGATATTAGCGCCGAGTTTTTGAAATTCCGGAAGAAGCTCGTTGTAAAGCGTCACCTGGTCACCGCACACCGGACTCCAATCCGCAGGGTAAAAGCAGATGATCAGCGCTTGCCCTCGAAGGTCGCTCAGTTTCAACCACTGATCAGGCGTGCTTCGAAGATTGAACTCGGGAGCCGTGGTGCCCGGTTGCAGTACTGTGGGACGGCCCTCCGAATACATTTTATTGTACTGCTCTTCTGTCGCGTTGGTCGCGATGCTTGTCGAGTTACTCATACTACCTTCCTCCTCCGATTTGCTGCCTCCCACATCTGCCGTGGTGTAGTCTCTTGATTCCAAACTGCAGACGCGGTGCCTGCTGGTAGTCAGGATGTCCGCGAAGGTTTTGCTCCGGCTTCGCGATGTGGTTCTATCTAGCTTGAGAATCGCTACGAGCGTTGAAGTCGGCTAGGTTCGGCGAGCTCGGCTTCCGCTTATTTATGTTTCGCGCGGAGGTAGCTATTCGCGTCCTATTGATCTCCACGTTCACCTTTTTTCTGCTCAAGGAGCGGCTTGCTGCCGTCGATCACACCCCGCTTCTCACCGCCCGCGACATTGTTGAACTACTCCCTTCTAACTTCCTCGTCCCAACCGCAATTCCGGGGAGATCCTCAATCGCATCCGAACCCGCCACGCCAAACGCCAGTGCTCCATTGATCATCATAGACGACGTTCCGAAGCCGTAATAAAGTAGAATTAGCCGCCGTGCTGTAAATACCCAGCTCATGAATCGACCAGAAGCCACGCTGTCTGGAGTTCTGGATGAAGGAAGTGTGTCACAGGCCTTGGTGGCAGCTCGCGATGACGATCGAGGCTTTACCCTCGTCTGCCGCGAGCGAGTGATCGTCGTGAAGGAGAGGGTTCACTCACTTTCGGTCCCGAGTGAGGCTGCCCTGTAAGAGATAAACATCAGGTCTAACCCTGAATGTTGAGCGCCATACGTGCAAAGGATGGAAATTGCATGCGCACGTGGCCGGCGAGAACTTAAACTGAATAACGAATATGGACGAACATCTCCGGGAAACTGATCGCTTGGAAATCTTTAGCGATGGTGTCTTCGCTATTGCCGCCACCCTCCTGTGTGTGGATTTGAAAGTCCCGCCCGCTGAAAGTCTCGCAGGAATTACCTTGATCGAGGCCCTCGCACACAAATGGCCGTCATTCGTGGCCTTCGCGGCTTCATTCCTTTTTATCGGGATTGCGTGGGCGGCGCATCACGACATGTTTAATTTCATCCGCCGCACAAACCATTGTCTGCTCATGATCAATTTGATTTTCCTCATGAGCATTGCTCTTCAGCCGTTCTCGACCGCCTTGATGGCCGAGCATTTCGGAAAGCCGAATGAGCGCACTGCGGCGCTGATCTACTACGGTGTCCTGAGTGTGGCGGGCATCAGTTATAACGCGCTATGGACCTACGCTAACCACGCGAACCTGCTCGAAAGACGCCTGAGTCCAAAGTTACTGCGGGCGCTCAATTTTGAGCACGCGACGGTGCCGGTGCTCCACATTGCCGCGCTGATCATTGCGTGCTGGAGCGTCCCATGGAGCTTTGTGCCGATCGTTCTGAGCTACGGTTTCTTCACGCTCCCGCGGGTAACCGAACGCTATTATCGCAAGCATGGAAGTCTTGCAGTAAGCTCGACGAAATAAGCGGCTCGGACGTCGTACCGAATGGATGACGTCGAGGTATTCGATAGCATTGCGAACTCCTCCCGTTCTTTACGTCGCGAGGCCACTTCGGAGCGAAGGCTGTCCATCTCTTTCTGGAGGTCGAGGACAAGCGCGACGGCCGCTGGAAGCAAGTGGACACGCTTGATTTCCCGGAGGGCACCGCAATAGAGGTCTGGCGGGAAGGAGTAGGAGACGCAGCTGGCCCTGGAGATGGTCGAGGCGGCGAAAAGGCGGGGGGCTCTCTTACCAGTGGATCGGAGGTGACGAGGTCTACGGCAACAACACGGCCCTGACCGACGCGCTCGCTGACATGGGCGAGGTGTTCCTGATGGATGTCGCCCGGAACCTGTCTGTGTGGGACCGCAATCCCGATCCGCAGCCTGCACCGGAGAACCGGCAGGGCCGCCTGCGTACCCGGCGCGTGGCGGGCGAGCCCCAGCCGCGTTCCTTAAGCGTCAGCGCTCTGGCCGGGGAACACTTCGCAACCGAGAGCCGGGAAGTGACTATCCGCGAGACGGCTAACCCACCCGGACGCTTCCATCACTCTTTCTCTGCCGAACCCTACTGAGTGTGCGTATTTTACTGTCAGAAGATGCGGTCTTTGAGGCTCCTCAATCCCTCTTTGATCCTATCGAAGAAACCCTTGCCGGATTTCCCGCCTCCGGTTTTCCTCTGTATCTCGTCGAGTTCGGTGTAGAGCGGCTTGTAATCTTCTTTGGTCCCATATCCAAGCACTTCCCCGAGTTGGAGTTCGCGGCGTGCCTCTTCGATGAAATCGTGCAGCTTTTTATTCTCTTCCGCCGTGCGATTGGATTTATCAGCAAGCTTCTCCGCCTCGTTGAGCATCGCTCGAGCCCGAAGCGTTGATAGCGGGAGGACGTATCGATCGATCACGAGCGTATTGAGCGCTGTCTGGAGTGCGTTCTTTGCTTCTTCGATCTTGCCGGTATCGATCAGCGGGACGATGGCTTTGATCGCTTCCGGGTAGGTTGCCAGAGGGATTCGGAGCACCTGAATCTCCACTTCGCTCGCCAATCGCTCAACTACGGTGCGTGCCTGCTGTACCCGGCCGTCTTTCAAAAAGTCCCTCGCTTGGTTTACTGCAGCCTTGGCCACCGCTGGACTCGCATAGAAATCGCGAACAATGGTGGCGACACGCACTGGAGCAAAAGCCAGCTTCGGATCGCGCGCGACGATGATGTTCAGCTGCCCGGTGGCGCGTTCGAGAGATGCAAGGGCCTCGTCCTTCTTTCCCTGCGTCAGCGCATCGAGAGCCTTCCTCGTTTCTTCTACAGCCGACTGGGCTTCCTTAATCAATTGCGCGCGCTTCTCCTCCACCTGCTTTCCAACCTCTGATTGGACTTCAGGGTTAACCGCTTGGGCCTGCGGACTTTTGGGCTCGGGTTGTTGCTGCTCAGGTTTCTCGGCGGGAGTTGCGGATGCGGGTGAGCCTGGCGCCGGGGGCGCGGCTTGGCCTGCGGGCGAGGTTTCTCTTCCTTGCTGCGCGCATGCCAAACGTGAACTCAAGCACAAGCTGATGATTGTGCACGCCAGCATCGTGAACCGCCCGGGATATATTTGTAGCGCCTTCATAATAGATAAAATCAGCTTATCTTTTAGGCTCGCACTCAAGAAAGCGCTCCGCAATCAGGCAGCCTGCTGAAGAGGGAAGCAGGTTCCGCCTGCCTTACCGATTACGCCCGATAGGCAGTCGATATATTGGCGGTTTTCGGGATAGGGGGAACTCTCTGGAGTGAGACTCGTCAAAGGGGGCGATGCCTGAATTCTACGTCGATCCGGCACCGACTTGCCCCTGCGAGTTGTTAGAATTCAAGCATCACCCCGTCTGCGTGAGCCGAACTTCAGTCCCGCACGAAGCCGGCGATGCGGCCGGTTTGGCGTTCTTCGGCAATGGGTTCGCTAGGACCGTAGGGATGCCCACCGAAGCCATGGCGCATCATGGCGATCGCCCTGGCGCAGTTTTTGCGGTCATCGCGTGAAGTGAACAACTGCATTACGGCCATGGCAATCACCGGTGTCGGCACTTCCATGTGAAGCGCATCGTCCAGCAGCCAGTTCACTTCGCCGGTGTCC
>CBINJX010000459.1:0-4963 GCA_966251085.1 uncultured Verrucomicrobiales bacterium | reverse complement strand
TCGCTCGTCGCGATGCCGCGGGTGCTCTCGCTTGGGCAAAACGGAATAGCGACTAGGTCGCGTAACTATGGGGATTCATTGAGCGAGCTCCGGTGTCACAGTTCCGCCTCTGCTTCGCTGCAATACGAACCGCGCCACCTGTGCTTGTCGATGATCGCTGGAACGTTAGTTCAACCCATTTGCGGCCGTCGATAAGATCGTGAAACGTTAGGCCACAAGAGCGCAATGAGTTGGAAGCCACTGTCGGAAGAGGAACTTTGGGTCATGCTCAACTCGGCGTGGCAGCGCATGACGCCTGCGCAGCGACGACTTTGGGAGGCGATCCGCATCGACCCTGAAAAGTGGATTCAGCAACCATACGGGGATATGGGCGGAAGCTTCTGGGTTGTTGGACTGCTGGGGCGGCAGGTCGTGTGGTTCAACGACATTGAGGAGGGCTTCAACTGCTCCGAATATACAACCTACGGCACCATAGGTACATACTGGTGCAATCAAGACCAGCTCGAAAGGACGGTGCAGCACCTTCTCAATTTCGTGACGACTGGTGAGAGCACCGGCGACGGTTTCGGACCACCGCAAAACCTCAGTTCATAGATGTGACTCCTTTCTACCCCCCAATCTACCGGGCTTAACAAAGCGGTCGAGCAAACGGCTACGGCTGTCACAGCACCTGCTTGCGCACCCTCATGCCAGCCAGTAACCGCGTGAACCGTTCGGCAAAATGAGGGTGATTCCTCGCCTTCGCATCCACTCCTACTTTTCAGAGCCGACCGACTTGGCGGCTGAGATGCGGGGATGGCCGGAATTCGTGAGTGGTAGCGGCTACGATGTAGAACTCACCAATAAAACAGAAGAGGTAAGAATCGAAATGCGGGGCGATGCGGAATCTGGGGAGTTTATCTTGATTCTCGGATCCACGCCCGGAGAGCTGTTTGATCGAGTGGCAGGATGTGCGATACGGTCGTTGTCGGCGCATACGGACTACCTTATGGTTTACCAATGCTCAGAAGAGCCCACCCCGTCGCTCCAGCCAACGCCTACGGCGTGACGGCGCACTGACCGTGCTGATTACTCACCAGTTCGCCCCCTGCTAAATCATGAGTGATCTTGCCATCTACCGAACTCCCTCGGCGCGTTCTCCAGCTATCCTTCGACGACTACTCCATACAGCGGCGCAAAAGTTCCAAACCCAAAGCCCTGACGCATTCGCTTCGTCGTTCGATGCTGAGTTGAGCGACTTGGATTCAATCCCGCGACTTTTCTCGAAAGAATTTGTGCCGACCGAGTTCTCGGTCGACGCCACCATTAATCGAACAGAAGCCGCATGGACAAAGTTCCAGAACGTCTTGAAGCGCGGGGCAACCTTGTGCCGCGCGGGCGGTGAACTTTGGGCTACTGCTGACTACCAGAATATAGCGGCCGAAAAGCGTCTGGGGAGGGATGTGTTTAGAGTTGAGATGAAAGCGGCCTCACATTCCGTCGCCACACGTATCGAACTCATGAGCCCACTGGCTCTGCCGATGGAGTTTACTATCGCAGAAGCGGCAGCAGTTAGGCGGTCTCTGGCGTCTTCGGCAGAGGTGGAACTATCCGATCCGCCCGGCAGCATCTTCTATAATGTCACGGGTAAATCCGCTGCAGCGAAGCTTAAAACCGTCTCGGTCGAACAAACCAATGTTACGGCCGATCTCGGCTCGGAATCAAGCGGCGAGGTAGCCCGCAGAGTAGAGAAAGTTCTATCCTCGCACTCAAGAGGCGGGTTATCCGATGTGAACTTCGGTTGGCTGTTTTCCCTAGAGGAAGGGGAGCCCAATGCGCTTGCTACATACGATGCGCTCTTGAAAGCGCGGCTTCCGGCGGATTCCTACACGCTTACCTTTAAGGGCGACGTTACCGGATGGGCTGCTCTGCCCAAAATTCGGCAACTATGTAACGAACTTGGTTCCATTTCGGTGTTCTTCGATCGCTTCGTGCTGGAAGTGCCTCAGCCTCGCACGGCTCCAGTGAATGAGCCTGTAGAACTCGCGATTACCATGGACGATGAAGGCTATTCATTAGAGATCACCGTGGAGAACACGCAATGCATTGAGATACTGAATGAGCAACTTGGCCTCGAACTTGACCCAGACGATTACATTCAGGGGTAGGAGCGCGGAAAGGGGGCCGCTCTTGAATTCTACATCGAGGCGATGTGAACTCAGAGTCGAGACATCCGTGATGTAGAATTCAACAGCTGCCCCTTTCCACTAGGCCATTCTACCGGGCATGAGTGAACCGACATCTGATTACGTTGTTACTGCTTGGTGCGAGACGCACCACTACAGCTTCGCCGAAGGCGAGATTGGTTATCGTTTCGGCGGATCGGATGTATCGTTTTCCATCGAGCTTCAACCCGGCCGCTTCTCGATCCGGCAGCGCTGGCAGACCCACCGCTATTTGCGAGTCGGCCTCATCCTTATCGCATTTCCGCTTTTCACCCTTGGCGTGATCTATGCGAAGGAGCACAGCATCGCTGGCATCGGTTCCATGCTCTACGTCCACCTGGCAATGCTCGTCGTCGGGCTGGCGCTCATCGTGCGTTTCCGTCGAATCTACTGAGCGCATCACCTTCGGACCAGCAGTGGCGATGAGATTCTCATCTACCGGGACCCAGCCAATGCCGAGCGAGCAGATGCCCTTGTCTCCCAACTCAACGCCCTGGCCTAACGATCAGCGCCGAGCCTCAGGGGATTGGAAGCGCTTTGGAACCACCTGTTGTGGGTAGAAGGGGGCAGAACTGCCTCCTTACCCATCATCCATCGCTCCTGAATGCCCCAAGTCGCACCGGGAACCGGCGGAAACGAGCCTGATTCCGAGGCATCTCACGTGATCTCTGAAAGAAGCGCGTTGATGCCCGACAAGCGTCTGGAATTGCTTGTTCCGCTCCCTCGATTCGGAGTATTCGCAGGGATGATGAGCGCGATAGTTTCTTTGGTTGAGGGGATCACGAGTCGGGTATGGGAACGGCGGGGTGCAGGTGCCAGATGATCAACTGCCGACTCTCTCTTCCATGAATTCTCATCCTCTCAGCGGGGCCATCCGAACTGCAAATATGGTCAACGCGGTCCAATTTCTTCTGGGAGCTTTGGCATCTGCTGCCTTCCTCCTGATTCCCATTCCGAGCGATGCGGAAGGCGGAACCATCGTGGTTTTTCTCCAGATGCTCCTTGTTGCAATCACGGCGTGGAACAGCCGGAGAGAGCTTCGTCTGATTCCAACCGGGCGCACTCCGAAAGTCTTCTTCTATTTGAGCAATCTGGCCGTGATTCTCTGTGCATTGCTCGTTCTCTCCGGGGCCGTCGCTGCAGGGCGGACTCTTCCTTCCTCTCCAGACCTATTCCTGCTCCTGGCAATGACTTTTCCGTCGGTGTATAGCCTGCGTGTTGCTGCACGTGTCCGTGAACTGCGTGCTGCCGGAGAGATTGCAAATAAGCAATGCTAGGGGCGCGGTGAATCTCCAAAAAACCAGCACCTTCACGCTGGAAGCTGCGATCAACCTTTGCCTGCTGTTGTCGCGCCTGCGTGTTGGATATGAATCTTGAACGTAAAGCTATGCGATTTTGCACCCGTATCGCCAAAGAGAGTCGAACAGACATAATTGTCCTTACCTGCGCGCTCGCAGTGTCTTTTCTTTCGCTCGTTTTTTTCTCACTCTCGTGGCACCGCGCCATAATCGAGGGTCGGTCGTTCCCGAGTTTGGGCGGTTCAATCACGATGCTGCCCCTCGTTGAAAGCGTGCCATTTGCTTGGCCTTATCTTCTCGCGGGCATACTGTTCCGACTGCGCCATTCTGCAGGTCGTGCCTTTCGGTGGGCGCTTGGCAGTGGCATTGCAGGTGCGGTCCTTCATAGCCTTCTTGTTAGTTCGGAGTTTCCTCCGGACGCTCCTGCGCTAAGCTACATTAGTTTCTACTCGCGCTTTCTGTCGACGCCGCTTTTCGCCTCATTGGGATTCCTTATTATCCATGTCACTCGAACACGCAATGAGCGGCTCGCCTAGGCTTTTCTAGCAAGAGAACCCGCTGAATTGGAAGAAGCGTCACAGTTCACCGACTCTTTGACTCCTTCACCTCGCCCTTCTCGGCGAGGGCGGACGCGTGTTCTCTCCCATGCACATCTCTACCGCTGGCGCGCACTGGAGCCGGGGAGAGGATGCGGAAGCGCGTTCTGATTTCCACACCCATCCCGAACAGACGAGGACGTCTGTTCTACACTGATGGCGCACTTCGACGGGCCTCTAGGATTGATGGAAGGTACGCCTCTCCTCTCCCGCAGTGGCGGCCGACCTACATTGTTGTTTTCTTCCGCCGAGAATTTTCAGACATTCACCACTCCGGCAACTACGGCATGCTGACATAAGTTCAACCTCCTGCGTGCGGTCAAAGCCGATTAGTCATTCTGAAACGAGGGTCTCATTGAATATGCGCAATCGTCTCTTATCAGTCGTGGTATGTGGTGTAATGGCGGTTTTGGGCGAGTGTAACGCGGAGAGTGCGAATACGACGGCCGCAGCAATCTCGACGGAGACGGCCAGTCGCACAGTAGAGGATGGCGGGACCGGGGAATACAAGGCGCTGATGGTCTCGGACAGTTCGATTCCCACTCACACCATTTTCCGCCCAAATGACCTGAACGTGTTTGGCGAAAAGTCGAAGCTGCCGATCATCGTCTGGGGCAACGGAGCCTGCGCCAATTCGCCGTGGGAGCATGTCAATTTCCTCTCCGAGGTGGCCTCGCACGGGTTTCTGGTGATCGCAATCGGACCAATGCCGGCAGAGGGACAGCGAGGGGCGCCCAGGGGCCCGACCCGTGTAGGTGCTCCTAGGGGGTCACCAGCACCCCGGCGCGGTACACCGCCACGCACGCGAGGTCCTCGTCGGTGACGATGACGTCGGCCCGGCGGCCCACCGCCAGCGCGCCGAGAT
>CBINJX010000458.1:0-4966 GCA_966251085.1 uncultured Verrucomicrobiales bacterium | reverse complement strand
GCCAGATCGGCGGATGTAAAAATGGCCAAAGTCGAGCTGAGCACTGAGCACTGAGCACTGAGCACTGAGTACTTTCCTCCCGCCTCCACGCGCCCCGCTCCTTACCAGCTCCCACCCTCCACCACCCTCTAAAACGTAAGGGCGGGAGCAAAGCGTACACGCTCAGCTCCCGCCCCACGAGCTTAGGGGGAAAGTGGATGTGGTGAGGTTACAACGATTCGTAGATTCCTAGCAACTCATCTACGCGATGAACGCAGGTGTGGCGGCGCAGGATCGTCTGGAGACCGTGCTCGGCAAGTTCGCGGGCCATCGCTTTGTCCGCGAGCAGTGCGCGAATCTGCCGCTGCATCTCGCTGCCGCTCCGCGCCACCAGGAAGTCGCGTCCCGGTTCGAACAGACCTTCGGTGTCATTCCACGGGGCGGAAATGAGCGGGATTCCGCAGGCCAGCGCTTCAAAGGGGCGAATGGTGGGAATGCCCGGGAGAGCTTCCACATAGGGACGGCGCGGAACGTGGACCGTCATCCGGAACTGAGCGAAAACCTGTGGAGCCCGGAAATTTGGGAGCCATCCACCGTATTCGATCCCGGCATGGGTTAGCGCCTGCTTGGCTTCCTCGGGATACCGGACTCCAAACACCTCGGCATCCAGGCCCAGGGCTTGTGCCGGTCGAATGAGAAACTCATGCAATTCTGCCGTCCGCTCGTCATCTCCCCAGTTACCAATCCAGACCAGATCCCGCGTGCGCGGAATATTTGGCATTGGATGGAATACTTTAGTGTCGGCGGCTTCGTGCCATGTCCATGCGCGCTGGGTCCAGCCTTCGGAGAGATAGAGATCTCGAAGCACCGCGCCGTAAGCGAGGACGCCGTCGTAGTTGGCAAGGTCGTACGCAGCCATGCTCTCGCGGGCAGTGACGGCGCGGTGATGGGTGTCGTGGAAAAGCAGGCGGTAGTTCCTTGTCTGCGCGCGATGTTCGCCGATGCGGCGCACCAGATCGTGATCGCTCCATTCGTGAACAATCACTAGGTCTGCGCTGTCGAGGACCTGATCAAGATTCAGCGAAGCGGGATCGTAGCGGTGACTGCGGAGGAGGGGATAGGCCTGATGAAATTCCTCCACCGCTTGCTGCCCATGCTCCGCCAGTAGATTGGTGGCGCTCCAGGCATCGGCGGGTTCATACACCTCCACCTCATGCCCGCGGATTAGCAGCTCCGTGGTGATGCCGCGCAGGAAATGCGCATTTCCATGATTCCAGTCGGAGATCAGTGAATGATAGAAGAGAACGAATTTCATGCCGCGAGAATGGCGCTGGACTGGGTGGTGAGCAGGTTGCGGTAGGTTTGAAGGTATCCTTCGATGAATCTGTCGTTTGAAAAGTCGCGGGCGCGGATCTGCGCCGATGCTGCCAGTTGAGCGCGGCGGGCCGGATTCGAAATCAAGTCCCGCAAAGTATTGCGGATTGCCGCGGGATCATTTGGAGGAACGAAACTGGCGCATCCGTCCCAAAGTTCCCGGAGTGTCGGGATGTCGCCCAGCACGAGGGCGCAGCCGGAGAGTGCGGCTTCGAGGATCGATAACCCGAAAGGCTCGTAGCGTGCCGGGAAACAATAGATCGAGGCGGAGCCCATCCACTCTGCCACAGCGGCGGGGCTCAGTAGTCCGCAGCGATTGACGTTGTCTGGCAGAGGATGCGAACCCGAGGCGTCGCTCTCCGCCCCGGCGACGACGACCGGCCATGGCAAGCCTTTCGCAGCTTCGCCGAGGGCACGAATGTTTTTCGCCTCATCTCCGAGCCGCCCCGCAGCGAAGATGAACGGCTGCTTCTGCCTGCTGGCGCGGAAGAGATCGGTGCGGCGTCCGTTGTGGAGGATGCTAGTCGCCGGAATGTCGCCGTAGTGTTCAATCAATGCATCGAGCATCGCCTGGGTTGGCGCGGCGACCATCGTGGCATTCTGTAAACCCAGGGAGACACGCCGTCGGTACTCGTCCCAACTCGGAGGCGCCTGCTCGCCTTTGACGGCTTTCCACCAAGAGAGAACACAGGAGTGACCAATCATCAGGACCGGCGCTTTCCAGGGGAGTGCACCATGTGCATATCCATTCAGATGGATGATATCGGGGGTGAACTGGGTCTCTAGTTCCAGCAGCCATCGACCGGCCGCATCGACGTCACTCCATGGATCGGGCATCCACTCCAGCTTGTAAGTGCTCTCCTCGACCTGGAGACCTTCTACTCCCGCACTTTCCTGGCGTTGAGCTGCGGACATCGGCTCTCCCATCGTGGCGAGAACGACCCGGATCCCACAGGAGGTCAACCCCCGGGCCAGCTCCAGTGCGTAGGTCCAGACACCACCCACGGTGTCGGCCGTCATCAGGACGGTTCTGGGAATGCTCTCAGGCATCAGTGGCGCGTTCGTAGATCGCATCCAGAGCCAGCGTAACATCGATCAGGCGCTCGATGCCGGGATCGTATCCGCTGCCGTTTGCGAGCTTTTGAGCCCAGTCCACCGCCGCACGGCCACCCCAGACATCCGGTGGCTCGGAGAGGAGCTTGCGAGAGGTGCGGGTGAAGTGCTCGGCTGTAAACTCAGTGAAGGAGCCATTGACGTTGCGGAGCGATGCGCCGCCCTCGGTTCCGTAGAAGGTTGCCTCGATCACTGCATCGCGTCCGGCGTGGAGATTCCAGGAGCAGGCGAGATTGACCGTCGTTCCGCCTGCCAGATCCAGTTTCGCGGTGGCGTAGTCCTCGGAAACGTTGCCCCGGCCTTCGATCCGTTTCCCCTGATGATACAGGCGGCTGGCGACACCGGTGATCGGTTCATCCAGGACCCAGAACGCAGCGTCCACAAGATGAATTCCTAGATCGACCACACACCCGCCGCCCGAAAGCTGAGGGTCATAGAACCAGGGCTTCTGCGGTCCGTAGGCATTGTGGAAGACGAGGTCCACCGCGAAGATGTGTCCCAATGCACCTGATCGAACGAGCGGCCGGATCTTCTGCATCGCCTCGGTGTACCGATAGGACAGATCGACACCGAGCAGCCGATCGTTCTGTCGCGCGGCTTCGATGGTCGAACGCACCTCCGCCGCATCCCGGCCCAGCGGCTTCTGACAGAAAACAGCGAGCCCGCGCTGGAGCGCTGCGATCGACTCGGCGGAGTGTTGTGCGCTGGGAGTCGCGATGACGATGCCGTCGAGATCCACGCTGAGGACATCATCGATGCTCCGTCCGCGTGCCGCGCGAGGAGCGAGTTCCGCACTCTTTTCGACTGCCTCGAGTACCGGATCAGCAATCGCTACGATCTCCGCAAGACCGGAGTTTGCGATGGCTTCCAAGCGCTTGTATCCGATCCATCCGACCCCGACGAATCCAAGTCGCGGTTTTCGTGTGGGCATAGGGTCCAGTACGGGCGTTGCTGGCATGACCGTCTCGCTCATAGGGTGATGATTCCTTTCATGAAACCGTCCGGGCGCTCACGCGTCATCTCGAGCGCCTCGTTGAATTGCTCGAGAGTGAATCGGTGGGTGTAGAGGGTGGAAGGATCCATCTGCCCCGATGCCACCGCTTCCACAGCCCGCTCCATTCCTGTGGTGTAAATCCGCGGGTCGCGCTCATGGGCGTTGATCACATCGATGCCGCGCCAGTTCCACAGCTGCATATTTACCTGGCGCGGACCGTCCTGATGATAACCCGCCACTACGAGTCTACCGCGCTCACGCGTCAGCTCGCCAGCGAGATCAATCGGCCACTGTTTCCCCACCGCCTCGATCACCACATCGCAAAACCTTTCGCCCGTCAGTTGCCGTACCTGATCGATGATCCGCTGGTGATCATCCATCGCAATCACCTCCGTCGCTCCTATCTTCCTGGCGACCTCCTGGGCGAAGGGACGCCGGGCAATGGCGAATACGCGGGCGCCTGCCCGAAGGCTCAAATGTGTCAGTAGCGCGCCGAGAAAGCCGATTCCGATGATCGCGACCGTATTGCCTGCCTCGATCTGGCAACGTTGGAAAATGTTCAGGGCGCAGCCAAGCGGCTCCGCGGGAAACGGCGATTCGGCGAGTGAAGCGGGAAGGCGAACCACCGCATCGATCTCCGCTACATCGTACTCCGCGTAGGCATGATAGGAGAGCATGGCGACCCGCTCTCCCGGTGAGAACTCGACCACGTCACATCCAACGGCATCGACGATGCCATAACCTTCATGGCCGAGCGCACCGGGTTCCATCGGGTATTGAAACCACGGCCTTCCTTCCCATGGCGGGATATTGGAAGCGCACACACCACACCCTTCCAGCTTTACCCTGACCTGCCTCGGTCCCGGCTCGGGAATCGCAACCTCCCGCAGTTCAAACTGGCGAGGCGCGGTGATAACGGCGGCACGCATCGTGGTGGTACGGGGTTCAACAGCAGGCGCGGGTTGAGTGAGGGTTGACATGAACCTTGTTGGCGACTGCTCCAAGTTCGCGTTCGGCGAGAAATGTGGGTGTTTGTCTCGCGAAAATTCCCGAAGCATTGGGTGGGGGCTTGCCTGATGCCCGGATCGGGCAAAGACCGCAGTGTGCGCAAAATGGGGCGGGCGGAGACAAATCGGCGATCGGATGAATAGTGTCCAATGGTGCTCCCCTAGGGCTCCTGTTTGGATGAACGCCGATACCTTGTTGTTATGAAGAAACGGATTTTGACTCAGATGATAACAACCGTGGCGAGCGTCGCGTTGCCGCTGTCGGTTGTTGCGCAAGATCTCGGAAACCAGACGAACAGCGGGGATCTGAATGGCGGCGCGGTTCCGTCCGATTCGGCGAATCAGGGTGTTGGCGGTAGCGGTAGCTACAGCTCGGGCGGAACGTTTTCAGGTGACGCAATGCCTTCCAATGAGAAGAAACCGGGCAGCTTCACTGGAGGGATCGTGGTGCAGGACGGCGCAGCGTACATTGTTCACAAGCTCCAGAATGAAATGGCGC
>CBINJX010000457.1:0-4979 GCA_966251085.1 uncultured Verrucomicrobiales bacterium | reverse complement strand
TATTGCTCTCGAGTTCGGGCTCGAGCGATTGAGAACCGAGTGGCAAGCCCTTGCCGCTGAAGGAGAGCGGGAGACCGTGCGCGCTGCACATGTCACGGAGCGAATCCTGAGAAACATTACGGAAGGGTTTGCGCGTGCTCAGGCCTGATACAGAACGGCTCTGGCATCTGCTACAGCAGCAGCAGGCACTTGCTGGGTTTCTCCTCGTCGGAGGCAGTGCGCTATCACTTCAGATTCATCATCGGACCAGTGAGGATCTCGACTTCGCCTATCCGGGAGACCGATTACCCCAGGCCCGGATCAAGGCGCTGATCCTGTCGATGCAGGAGAAGGAAGCGCACTTTGCGAGAAGTGACAGCGTGGCTTCACTCGAGGAGTTCGAGGTCGCAGGGATGGATCTTCACGATTACCAGCAGGACTTTCTGGTCGGTGGAGTCAAAGTCTCCTTTTTCGCCTTGGAAGCTGCAGCGAGAAAGCTGCTGCGGAACACCGATGCACTTGAGCCCGTGCGGGTGGCTTCACTCTCGGAGATCTTCAAATTGAAGGCCCTGCTTTGCGCAGACCGCTCGAAGACTCGCGACTGGTTCGATCTTTTTGTCCTGATGCGGGATCACCAGTTTACCATGCGGGATTTCTGGTGCGCTTTCGCTGAAGCCGGAGAGGAACTCAAGCGAGAGACGGCACTCGACCGGCTCTGTCGCGGGATTCCGCAGCGGAGTGATGAGGGATTTGAAGCGCTCCTGCAAAACCCTCCGACTCTGGAGGAGATGCGGCAGTTCTTCTCCGACCTGCGCGACAGGTATGAGGTGGAAAGGGCTGCTGCTGCTTTCATTCTAAAAGAGGAGAAGAAAACAGCGGATGGGAGCTCTGCGGCTTGATACTGACCTGATGGCCTGAGAGTCTCTAGGAGCGCCAAAAACCACCAGTCGAGCGCGCGCGACAACCAGTCGTAGATTTTCACCAACCCGTTGCAGATCCGAGGCAACTGGTTGGGGGCGGCATGCAGCCAGTTGCCCGCGACCGCCCACTGGTTGTGCGGCGTCGGCTACTGCTAGTAAATTGCCGACCACCACTGGTGCGGCGGAAACCACCGGTAGTCGCCGGAAATCCACAGCTCATCGTCATCCGACGACCTTTTGCCGCAGCGCTGTGACTGTTTATCCGCAAGGCACTGCGGTTTAGCCGCTGCAAACCACTGGTGGTCGGGAAAGACCCAGCAATACCAGTTGCGAGCGACTGAAGCTGGCGCAAGCGCCCCTCCCCGAAAGACCCGACCAACGCACTTTCTCCACCGCTTTCACTCGCCCCGCTCGTTGGGTGCTGCTCTCTGGAAACCCAGCACTTCCGCGCAGGGCCTTCACAAACCCGACAGGCCGTCTGTTCCCTGCATCAGCCCCTTTGCGCGAACGCGCTCCCGCGTAACTTCAGTTTTTATAATATCGTTTTGCTGAAAGAAGGGGGATGGAAAGATCACTGCCTATCACCGAGAGGGTGACTATATCTGGATAAACTCCACCTGGACTGCGCCCTCGACGTTTTACTTCCGTAGGCCAAATAGATACCCGGCAACCAACTGTGAACACCACCCCGACACTTCAGCCATCCCTCGAAAAATCCTCGTCGCGATGGATGCGCGGTGTCCTCATCGCCGCCGGCATTTACAATCTCCTCTGGGGAGCTTTCGTGGTGCTTTTTCCTCAGGTTCCTTTCCGCTGGGCGGGCATGGCGCCGATCAACTACCCCGAGATCTGGCAATGTGTCGGGATGATTGTCGGTGTGTACGGAGTGGGATACCTCATCGCTGCCCGTGATCCGTTCCGGCATTGGCCGATCATCTTTGTGGGACTGCTGGGGAAGGTGCTCGGGCCAATTGGAATGGTGGACGCTATTCTGAGCGGCCGTCTGCCGCTCGTGGCTGGCTGGACATGCGTGACCAATGACCTCATCTGGTGGGTGCCTTTCGCACTGATTTTGTACCGGACGTATTTGCAGGAACGGCGTGTGCCGCTGGCGCAGGCGAACTCCGAAGTGGGAATCCGATAGATTACGCTCGCGTAATACCGCTTGGATTGCTCCTGAATCTCCGCTTTCCATACCTCCCGTCATGATCCGTAAATTCCTCCCCATCTCCATTGTTGCTGTATCCGTCTTGTGCGTCGGGACCGGCGTTGCTGCCGAGAATGAGTCCGAGCCGATTCGCGTAGCAATGAAGTATGTTCACAAGGCGCCGAAGGGCGAAAAGAAAGTTTCCGATCGAATCATCGATGGCACGGCTTCCGACGAGGAGCTGAAGAAGACGCTCGAGCTGTACAAGGCCATGGTGGATGCCAAACCGCCCCGGGGTGAGCAGTCTGCCCACAAGGAGCGCGTGATCAAACTGATCTCCGCCACTGAAGATGTAATTGGTAAGAAGGACGGCGCCCCTGCTGCGTACAAAGCTGCTGCGAACTGCAAGGCGTGCCATAGCGAGCACAAGGAGTAATTCCTAAAGTGAGGCCGCGAAATCGCGGCTCGAGGATATGTGTCGAGGCGGCTCTGTCCCGAAAGGGAGGTGCCGCCTCTGGTCTTTTGTGCGGGCGGTGGTGGTGCTTGGGAGGAGATAGACCGTCTTTTCCTTCAATGAGATGGCGCGTCGTGGCAGCACATTTATTTCTGCAGCCCGCATTTCTCCTGCGCACAGCCGCAGCGTGGAGATGGCACCCGCTCTGCCTTTGGACATGAGTTGCCGCCCCCCTCGTAGGCTGCTAGTTCTGAACCTTTCGTGTCATTATGACGCAGGTGCTGATCGAAATTGCTCTTATATTTGTCCTCCTCGGCGCGAACGGTCTTTTCGCCATGACGGAGATCGCGATCGTTTCCGCGCGCCGGGGGCGGCTCAAGGTGCTGGCTGAGGAGGGCGATTCGAGAGCTGCGAAGGTCCTTTCCCTTGCGGAAAATCCAAACCGCTTCCTCTCCACAGTACAGATCGGCATCACGCTCGTCGGCATCGTGGCGGGTGCATTTGGTGGCGCGACTCTTTCCGCGCGGCTGGCAGAGGTCATTGCGCCGCTTCCTTTTGTCGGCTCTTATGCGGACTCGGTCGCCTTCGGCGTTGTCATTGCGTTGATCACGTATTTCTCACTGATCATCGGGGAGTTGCTGCCGAAGCGGCTTGGGTTGCTTAATCCTGAGGGAACGGCGATGTTCATGGCGACACCAATGATTTGGCTTTCCTCGATCGCGAGTCCGATCGTTCGCTTTCTGGGAGCGTCCACGAATCTCCTGTTGCGGGCGATGAGACTGAAAGAGCAGGCGGACAACGCAGTGAGTGAGGAGGACGTAACCGTTCTGATCCGGGAGGGGATGGTCTCGGGCGTGTTTCACCGGGCGGAGTCGGAGATGATTGAGGGTGTATTCTCCCTCGACAGGCTCGATGTGTACGAGCTGATCACTCCGAGGCCGAAAATTGTCTGGTTGAACATCAAGGACTCCCATGAGGACGTCTGGCGCAAAATCGCGGCCAGCCCACACAACTACTTCCCTGTATACGAGGGGAACCGCGATAATCTGGTCGGGGTCGTTTCCATCAAATCGCTGTACGTGCAGATCGCGGGCGGAGCGCCTGTCAATCTGGCGGACCTGATCGTTCCGCCCATGCTGATACCGGAACAGATGAAGGCGACCAGGCTGCTCGAAAGCTTTAAGCAGACCGGGACTCACGTGGCCTTCGTGTTGAACGAGTTTGGCAGTGTTGTCGGCATGGTGACCCTCATTGATCTGCTTGAGGCAATCGTCGGTGAGCTGCCGTCGCGGGAGCAGCGCGCATCCCCGGAGATCCGGCAACGCGACACTAATTCATGGGTCGTGGACGCAATGATCGAGATCGAACGGGTGGCCGAGCTGGTGCCGGGCTTTGCGTTGCCGCCTGAAGCCGGTGAGGAATACCAGACGCTTGCGGGATTTCTCACGTTTACGCTCCAGCGAATTCCTGCGGAAGGGGACATCGTCGATCACGGTCCGCTGAAACTGGAGATCATCGACATGGATGGGCATCGGGTGGATAAGGTCCTCATTCACTCGGCCACTCAAAGTCCCGGGGGAGTTCAGAATGAGTGACGAGACACCCGTAGAAAAACCGCGCAGACTTTCAGAAGACATCGATTCGCTTCTGCTCCTGGCAGCGGACCGTCCGCTACGGCTGCGCGAGGTGGTCTCAGTCATCCAGGGTCGCGCATACACGCTGCTGCTGATCCTTCTCTCTCTGCCTTTCTGCCTGCCGGTGCCGGTACCAGGGCTTTCGACTGCCTTTGGCGCGATCATTGCACTCATCGGTTTCCGGCTCTCCTTGCGCCTGGAGCCGTGGCTGCCCGAGCGAGTGCTGAATGCGGAGATGTCGAGCGCCAACATTACGCGTCTGCTCGGCGCTTCGAAACGTGTGGCGCGGATTCTGGAAAAGCTGATGAAACCCCGGTGGAGCTTCCTGGTGGAGTGGCGGGTGATGAACCACGCTTACGGTGCGATGATCTGTATCTGCGGTCTGCTGCTGCTGCTGCCGCTGCCCATCCCTTTCAGCAATCTGATTCCCGGTCTTTCGATCATCTTTCTCTCCGCGGCAATTCTCGAGCGAGACGGTTATTTCGCGATCGCTGGCATGATCATGTTCGTCCTGACCCTCCTGTTCTTCGCAGGGATTTTCATAGGAGGAGTGGCCGTGGTGAACTGGCTCGAAGAATGGTTCGGCGGGATTTTCGATCCTAATGATGAAGTGCCGCCGCCGAATCTGCCGCTTCCAGTACCGGATGTTCGCCACGAATAAGCCCTGAACAGGCAGTGGAGAGAGCAGCCAGCGAGCTG
Source organism: uncultured Verrucomicrobiales bacterium (assembly GCA_966251085.1). Lineage (GTDB taxonomy): Bacteria > Verrucomicrobiota > Verrucomicrobiia > Chthoniobacterales > Chthoniobacteraceae > CBINJX01. The sequence continues at coordinate 146 of CBINJX010000457.1, read as the reverse complement.
GTTGCGTGAAAGGGGGGAGTGCTCAGTGCTCAGTGCTCAGTGCTCAGAAGTCAGGCAGCAGCTCGGGCGTGGCTTTCTTCACCTCCTTCTTTGAAAGTGAATAGTTGAGAGTATCGAGTTGAGAGCCACGCACCGGCGGATCAGAG
>CBINJX010000456.1:0-4986 GCA_966251085.1 uncultured Verrucomicrobiales bacterium | reverse complement strand
GCCTTTGTGTCTCTCGGCCCGGTCGAGAAGAAGACCTGGTTGAAGATCATACGGCCTCAGTCGAATGCGAGCGCCGTATCCGGCACGATTGAGTCAACGGCTCTCCGATTAGGAGTGGCAATTGCTGACGGGTTTATCGCGATCGAGGCGGAGGACACGGGTGAGTTGGCCGTAATCGGAGGCTGTATCTTTCAACTGTCACAAGCCCTCAAGATGAAGACCGCGAAACGCCGCTACAATTCCATGATGGATGGCGTGGCAAGGAAAGACTGGCAGCGGCTCCGGCTCGACCTCGATAGTATTGTGTCCGACTCCGATGAGGTAAATCACGAGTTCCGAAACCTGGTGAGCTTGGGAAGCTGGCTTCGTGGGACAGAGGCGCTGACTCGTTTGATCGAGTTCAACTACAGCGAGGAGACGGCGGAGTGTCTTCGCCAGTCGCTGATCATTGACTACTTTGAACGGGTGTTGGCTGACTTGCCGAACGGGGTTCGCGGCAGCGATCTGATTTCCAGTCTCAGGGGATCTCTCGCTGAGATGAAAACGCTCATGGAGAACAGCGCTCCAATTCCTTCCCTTCCGAATGTCGGAAAGATTGGGAAAATAGCTGGCACTCAGGTGGCCCGTATCAACAGTGCAGCGAGTGGACGCGGTTCGCTGAGTGCCAGGTAAAGCGTCAGGTGCCCCGAGCGGCGACTGCACCGCAACTTCTCCGCGGAGTGTGCGTTTTACCCGGCCACGCCCTCCGTTTATGAGAAAGTTCCTCCTCCTGGTCTCCCTAGCCACGGTCTTGGCCTGCGATGCATTTGGCGCGGCCAGGCCGAATGTCGTCATCATCTTCACCGACGATCTCGGCTATGGTGATCTCGGCTGTTACGGCTCACCTGTCATATCGACTCCGCGACTGGACAAGATGGCAGCGGAAGGGCTGCGGTTTACTGATTTCTACTCGGCTGCAGAGGTGTGCACCCCGAGTCGCGCGGCTTTGCTCACTGGACGTTATCCGATCCGGAGCGGCATGGCGGGGAATCGGCGCGTTCTTTTCCCGAACTCCAAGGGCGGGCTGCCGCCGAAAGAGGTAACCACTGCGGAGGCGCTGAAGGAGCAGGGATACGCGACCGCTCACATCGGTAAATGGCATCTCGGCATTCACGAGGGATCGCGTCCTCAGGATCAGGGATTTGAGTACACTTTCGGCCTGCCGTATTCGAATGACATGGATGGACGTGCGGACTTACCAAAGGGTGCCGCTTCGTTCCCGAATCCGCCGGAAGACGGATGGAACGTGGCTCTGCTGCGGAATGGTGGGGTAGTAGAGCGTCCGGCCGATCAGACGAATCTGACTCGCCGCTACACGGAGGAAGCGGTGAAGTTCATCCGTGAAAAGAAGGACAAGCCGTTCTTCCTCTACTTTGCGCACACCTTCCCGCATGTTCCAATGTTTGCTTCCCCTCAATTCAAAGGGAAGAGCCGCGCGGGTATCTACGGCGACGCGGTCGAGGAGATCGACTGGAGTGTCGGGCAGGTGCTCGATGCGTTGCGGTCTGAAGGTTTGGCCGAAAACACCCTCGTCTTTTTCACGAGCGACAATGGTCCTTGGCTGACCCAAGGCGCACAGGGTGGCAGCGCCGGGCTTCTACGTGATGGCAAAGGCAGTACTTGGGAGGGTGGAATGCGTGTGCCGGGAATCGCCTGGTGGCCGGGACGGATCAAGCCCGGCATCACGAACGAAGTGGCGAACGCGATGGATCTTTATGCGACCGCTCTGGCGCTGGGTGGCGCACCGTCTCCGAAGGATGTGACAGTGGACGGCAGAGATCTCTCGCCGCTGCTCTTTGAGCAGAAGGCGCTGCCGGAGCGTCCGTTCTTCTACTATCGCGGCAAGGATCTCGCGGCTTGCCGGATCGGTGAGTGGAAGGCGCACTTCTTCACGCAGACCGGCTATGGGGCGGCGAAGCGTGAGAATCATGAGCCAGCGGCGCTTTTCCACCTCGGACAGGATCCTTCCGAGAAGCGGAATATCGCAGCTCAGCATCCGGAGGTGATCGCAAAGATCCAGGCAGCCGTGGAGGAGCATCAGGCGGGTGTCGTTCCCGGAGAACCTCAGCTGCAGTAGAGCGGGAAGCGCGGAACTACAGGGCGCTTTTGGAGTGCGGCGGCAAGCGACAGCGCGACACCGCTTTGCTGGGGGAAAACGGCGGGGCGAGGGAGGCAGATAACCGCTGCTGAAGGGAAAGCGCGGCTGTACGGGATCACGCCGCCCAGCCCACCGTTCACTTACGAAGTTCATGCGCTCTCAGCTCTATGTATGCCTCTGCGCAGACACATCGCCCTTCCTCCAAAGCGGTGTCGCGCCCGGCTTGCGCCCGCGCTTGCCACCGCACTCCAAAAGCGCCCCGTGGAGCGGCATCCGAGAACAAAGCAGGGCAAGTTTTCGGCAACGGAGGTGGGGAGGGAATTCCGCTCGGGAGATAGCAAATGCGGAATGCCACCCACCCCAAACCCCTCCTTCTCACCGCAGCCGCCCTTCTTTGCGCGGTCGCTTCTCACGCCGGCACCATCATGGAGCCGAAGGAGACTGTCGTGCCGCTGGAAGAGCGTCGCGACATTGTCGTTCACCCGATCACCGCTCCCTACTGGCACGAGGATTCCTTCATCACCACAGATCTTCGGCCGGTATATGCATATCATGCCTTCCCGGGCGCAGTGCTCGGTGGCGGCCGCGCTGCGGTGGCTGCCGTACAGGTGCGCATCGCGTTGACAAAGAGTCTGCAGCTCGTCGCTTACAAGGACGGCTGGATGGATTTCGATACGCCGGCTCTCGACGAGGAAGGCTGGAACGATCTCGCAGCGGGCCTGAAATGGGCATTCTACCAGAACGATGCCGCACAACTGCACGCAGCTGCCGGTGTCGGTTATGAGGCGGCTACAGGCGATGATCAGGTGCTGCAGGACGATGATGAACTGCGTGTCTGGCTCTCGGTAAACAAAGGATTCGGCCGGCTCCATCTCGGTGCGGTCGTGAATTATCACCACTCTCTTGAGAACGGTGACGATATCCTGGGCAACTCCGACACTTTGAGCTGGCACCTGCACGCCGACTATCAGGTCACCGATTGGTTCAGCCCGGTGGTAGAGGTGAACGGATATCACGTCGTGAACGAAGACGCGGATAATACGCGGATCATCACACCGTTTGGAGGAGCCGACGTTGTGAGTATTGGTGGCAATGAAAACGAGAACGTTATCACTGCAGGTCTCGGTGCCGAAGTGCGTCCGCACAGCCGCATTGCACTGCGTGCTGCATACGAGTTTCCATTGACGAACGACAACGATCTTTTCGGTCACCGCTGGACCTTCTCCGCGGTGATCAAATTCTGAGCGCAGGAGCGCTTGGGTGCACAAAGAGCGGGTCGGGTCGCGAGGCCCGGCCCGTTTCTTTTTTATGGCTCCGAATCCTCTAATTGGGGCCGATGACGGAGGCGGTCTGTTCGACTTCCAGCTTCGCCTCGAAGGTGCCGAGTTCTCCGAGTTGCTTTTTGAAAGCATCGGTCTCGCTAAGCCATGTTCGCGCTTCCGGATCTTCCCGCAGAAATGCTTTCCAGAATGCAGTGGTTCCTGCCCGGAGTACGCGCAGCATTCCCGCATCTTCCTGCGGTCCTCGCCGGCCTGCAAAAAGCATGTGATCGGCACCGGTAAAGATCACCAGGAATTGAGCGGCCCCGCGGATCCGATCAAAAGGAATTCGGCGTTCCTGCGCAGATCCTACGCCCGGCATCGGGATCTCGTCTCGCGTACCGGTAAAATGAAAAAGGGGAATGCGGACGGAATCGAAACTCATGGTGCGTCCGCCATCAATGATCGGTGCGCTCATGGCGACACCCGCCTTGATTCGTTCGTCCCGCGCCGAGAATGGGCCGACACTCTGCCCCGCCACGGCGAGCACTGTGTAAGCGCCGAAGGAATGGCCGGCTGCTCCGATCGCTGCGAGATCGAGCCGTCCTTTCAGTGGACCACCCGTGCCATTCAGTTCAACGAGTTTGCTGATCGCAAAGCTCACATCCTGCGGGCGGTTGATGGCGTTGCGGATATCCGTGGCGGCATCTTTCATCGCTTGCAGCGGATTGGGCCGGCCTTTCCAAACGGAATCATCGCTGCCGAGGTGCTGCAGGTGGACAGATGCGTAGCCGTGACTGGCCCAATGTTCTCCGAGGTATGCATAGCCATCCCGACTCCCTCCGAGACCATGAGAAAAGATGATCACAGGCACCTGTGCTGCATTATTTCCCGCTGTCCCGGAGCGGTTCGCCTTCGGTAGATAAATCTTCGCCGGAATCTTTCTGCTACGCGCATCATCCAGCCACTCAGTGTCGAGGACCTCGACTTGATACCCGCCTGCTGCTGCGAAAGATTCATCCGAGGCTGCATACAGGACCGAGCAAAGGCTCCAGAGAAGGATGGTCAGTAGGCAGCAGCGGGATCTTATAAAGCTTAGCATGACGGGGGCTTCGAACTCTCATTGATAGATTCGTACGCCGAGGGAGAATCAGGGGTTTCCCCGGATGCCGAGCCTGCGATCCATCCATCCATCATGATGGATCAATTTGTCTCTTGATGCCCTTTGCTTCTGCGGGTTTCTTACAACCGCATAAGCACCATGTCTGATTCTACTCTCCATCCGCTCGAACAAATCCTGCGCGAACGCATTGCCATCATTGATGGCGCGATGGGGACGATGTTGCAGCTTTTCCGGAAAACCGGGAGGTATTCGCTGGAGGAAGCCGATTTCCGTGGTGAGCGTTTCCGCGACTGGAAGGGGAAGGACTTACGCGGCAATGGCGAGGCGCTTCTGCTCACACAGCCGCATATCATCGAGGATATTCACCTGCAGTATCTCGAAGCCGGAGCGGATATCATCGAGACGAATACCTTCGGCGCGACCACGATCGGTCAGCACGATTTCTTTTTTCTGCAGGAACCGGATGG
>CBINJX010000455.1:0-4987 GCA_966251085.1 uncultured Verrucomicrobiales bacterium | reverse complement strand
GCGTCCACGCTCCGCGACGCGGCCATCTCTACCCATTCAAAACAGCGAGCAGCCAAAGAATGTCGTATTCCCCGCATCCGTGTTCAACGGATCACGGAAGCTGGGAGTAATGAGGCCCGGCGAGTTGCCGATCACTAACTGTGCATTCGCAGCAGTAGCCGATAGTCCGAGCAGTGCCAGCGAAAGGATTGCACGACGTGCAATCGAGGGTTTGCGAAAGTTGCTGGTCGTGTGACGACCTTCGATCGAGCCGGAGCGCGGAGCGGGGCAATTGTTGAAAATCACGAGTCCACGCTATCAGTTCCGCCCCCCTGGACGGCTTCCCCGGGATTGCGATTGTTTGTCGGAGGATTGCAATGGCAGTAGTGCACATGCGTGCAGGACCGCAATGGAAGGGGCACGAGGTGAATGCCTGTTTGCCGCTTCCGGAGAGGAGCATCCGACGAACCACACGCGAGGAAAAGGGGGGGGGCGCCTGATGGGGCGCTATCTAAAATCTCCGCACGTCTTCAGTATCGTCTTCGTATTCCGCTCGGCTCCACGGGGCGTGTCTTGCAGCCCATTTGTCACTCTCACTTGGACCTGGCACTCCCTCTACAAGTACACCCGCACCATCTGCCGCCAATACCGGAACCGATGCGCTACTCCACACCAGAAATGGAGTTCATGTGGAATCTTCTTTCCCGTCATTAGACGAGACAGCGTTTTGTTGTTCTCGCAGAACGGATCTTCCTCGCCCACCACCAGGGTGTAGCGGATCCGACGCATCTTCCGGAGCAGCTTCTCATTGCGCGTAACCGGCAGGAAATGGGTCGGCATGATCTCGCAGAGATCCCTTCCGTCATACCCGTGAAAAAGCGAATGATACTCGCCGGCATGCAGGGTGAGATCGTAACGGCCGGAGAAGGCGAGCACGCGGTGGAAGTGCTGCGGATTCCGCAGGGCGATCGTCATTGCGTGGTACGCGCCAAACGAGCAGCCGTTTGCAATTACGGGAGTGCGCGGGTTCAACCTTTCGGAAAACGGGATCACCTCATCGATGATGTAGCGCTCGAACTGCAGATGGCGCTCGATCCGCCGCTCGGGGGGAATGTCGAAGCAATAGAGCGCCTCTTCGTCGAGCCCATCAACGCAGAGGAGTTGGAGCTTCCCGGCTTCGATCTCGTGCCGGAGCGAGTGAATCATCCCGCGATCTTCGTATTCGAAGAACCGCTGTTTCCGAGAAGGAAAGACAATCATCCGCGAACCTGTTTGGCCGAACACCAACAGTTCCATTTCGCGCCCGAGAATCGGGCTCCACCACTTGTAATATTCCCGGGTCATGCCGTGTCACGGCGGTGTGTCGGAAGTGTCGTTTAGCAGCGGAGCGGCAGGAGGTCGATACTGAATGACGAATGACGAATGCTCGCGCGTCCTTCGGTCAGTGGGCCTTCGGACTTTTTTCGACATTCGTTCTTCGGATTTCGTCATTCCCCATTTCGGGCGCGATACACCTGCATGCCGGTGATGCCGCGAACATTGGGCAAGAGCCGCTCTGCATCCCGTCATGTCCGAACCCCTCGAAAGTGTACAGCCAGCTGGCCGAGCCGTGCGCCGTGCACGTCGTCGGCTGGGGTGGAAACAGGAACTGCTCCTCGCGTTTCTCCCGACTGCGACGGTTCTGGCTGTGCTTGCATTCGTTGAGGTGTTTAGTAATCAGCGACTGCTCTTTGCATCGCTCGCCTCCAGCGCGTTCCTGATCTATCTGGATCCGGAGCATGGAACGAACCGGACGCGAACTCTCGTGTTCGCCCAGCTCGGCTCTTCAGTCGTTGGTTATCTGGCTTTCCGGTTTTTAGGTCCGGGCTACTACAGTGCCGCTACGGCTATGGTCGTGACCATCGCGTTCATGATCATCGGTGATGTGGTCCATCCGCCCGCTGTTTCGACAGCCCTGAGCTTCGCTTTCAAAGCTAATACGGAAAACAACCTGTTGCTGTTTGCGACGTCGGTCGCCCTCGTCGCCATTCTGGTCCTGCTGCAGAGAAGCTCCTTGTGGCTGCTGGCACGCTTTCGCCAGCGGGATGCGATCAAATCATAGAATGCGATTTCCGAAACCTTCCACCCGAGACGCTACAGAACGCGAAAGGCGCGGTCTACTCCATCAGATCGAGGCCATGATGGAAGTGCCGATGATGGTGCTAGGTCTCGTCTGGTTGCTTCTGCTGGTCGTGGAGCTGACTTGGGGGGCTAGCGAGACGCTTCAGACATTGAGTACGGGAATCTGGGTCGTCTTTGTGGTGGACTTCGGAGTGAAGTTTGCGGTCGCGCCGAGGAAGTGGCCGTTTCTTCGCTCCAACTGGCTCACGGTTTTCTCACTGCTCGTGCCAGCTTTGAGAGTGTTCAAAATCGTCCGTGTGTTACGCCTGATGCGTATGGCTCGGGCGGCGAGAGGATTGCGGCTTTTCCGTCTCGTAAGTTCCTTGAACAGGGGAATGCGGGCGCTCCGGGGCGCTTTGGGGCGGCGAGGGTTCGGGTATGTGATCGTGCTGACCCTCGTGGTGATTATTTCCGGAGCGGCTGGGATGCTGACCTTCGAGAATGAGGTCGATGCCGAAAACGGAATTCATGACTACAGTACCGCGCTCTGGTGGACTGCGATGATCGTGGTAACGCTCGGGTCGGAATACTGGCCGAGGACTCCCGAGGGACGAATCCTTTGTGTCCTGATCGCTCTCTATGCCTTCGCGGTGTTCGGGTATGTCACCGCTACACTGGCCAGCTTCTTTATTGGCAGGGATGCCGACGACAAGGACGGCGAGATCGCTGGCTCCCGCGAACTGCACATGCTGAAAGGCGAGGTGAGAGCGCTCCGTGTGGCGATTGCGGAGCTATCCGAACAGCTGAAGACTGCGAAAACACCTCTGCCGGGAAAAGATTATGAATGACGAGATTCGGGCGGGTGCAGGTGCTGTGGCGGGGCCCTTTCAGAGCGTGCAAACCTATCTCCTCGAGATGGTTCACTGGTTGAAACTTGGGGTGGAGATCATCAGTGCACTGCTGGTCGCCATGGGGGTGGTGCTTGCAGTGTACAACTTCATCCGCCTTTATCTGAAACACAACGAGGCAAGATACGTGACTGTGAGGCTCTCACTGGCCCGATACCTGGCGCTGGCCCTGGAGTTTCAGCTTGGAGCCGACATCCTCAGCACGGCGATCGCACCCAGTTGGAATGAGATCGGGCAACTCGCCGTCATTGCTGTGATTCGAACGGTCCTGAACTATTTCCTGATGCGGGAAATGGAGAGCGAGCGGCAGCAGCGCGAAAACGAAGAAAAAGCGATGCAGTCGTAACCTCACGACCGGAAAATGCGACTGAACCGGCGATTGTGGCGAGGGGCCGCATTCAAGTAACTTCCCGATATGACTCCTGTCGAATCGACCCAGCTCGAACGTCTCCTGGATTTTCTCCGCTTTCCGAGCATCTCGACCGATCCCAACCGCAAGGAGGATGTGGCCCGGTGCGCTGACTGGCTTGCCGCGGAGTTGAATGTGTGTGGCCTAAGTGCCGAAGTTCATCCGACAGCGGGACATCCAATCGTGCTCGCGCGGAATCATCACAAGCCTGGCCGCCGGACTGTGATGATCTACGGGCACTACGATGTGCAACCGGTGGATGAACCCGCTCGTGCGGAGGGTGAAGCGGCGGACCCGAATAAACATTGGCTCACGCCGCCATTCACACCGACGCTGAAGGATGGTGTCCTCTTTGCCCGGGGCGCGACGGATAACAAGGGGCAGATCCTCGCACATATCACCGGTATTGGAGAGACGCTCAGCGAAATGGGCGATCTGCCGGTGAACCTCATCGTGCTGGTAGAAGGGGAGGAGGAGATCGGGAGCTCGCATCTCGAAGAATTCCTTTCCACTCACCGGGAGGAGTTGAAATGCGACATCATCGCGGTATCGGACACCGGGATGGTCGCACCGGGCGTTCCGACATTCACCTATGGGCTGCGTGGAATCGCGGCCATGGAACTGCATGTGACCGGGCCGGCAAGCGATCTCCACTCCGGGATCTATGGCGGAGCGGTGATGAACCCTGCGACCGCAGTGGCGCGTATCCTCGGTGTGCTGCATGACGAGCAGGAGAAGGTCGCTATTCCGGGATTCTATGACGGAGTGTCGGAACTCGCCGAATGGGAGCGGGAAGCATGGGCGAAACTTCCGCTCAACGATGCCGAAATCCAGAGGCTGACAGGTGTGCCTGCCCTCGGCGGTGAGGCGGGATTTACGCCACTCGAACGGATCTGGGCCCGGCCGACTGCCGAAGTAAACGGGATTGGCGGAGGTTTCCAGGGGAAGGGAACGAAAACGGTGATTCCGCGTGAAGCATTTGCAAAACTGACCTTCCGTCTGGTGCCCAACCAGGTTCCCGAGCATGTGATCGCCCGGGCGACGGAATACCTGAGGGCGGCATGTCCTCCCGGGGTGAGGCTGGAGATCACAGCCGGCCATGCCGGGGAACCTTATCTCACGGATCCGCAATCGGCGGATGGATTGGCGGCACAGCGTGCATTGCGCCGCGCTTTCCCTGGCAAGGAGATCGCACTCATCCGGGAGGGAGGAAGCATTCCGATCGTCAATACCTTTAAGCGGGTGTTGGGGGCGGATACACTTCTTCTGGGATTGGCGCTGCCCGATTGCCGCGCTCACGCTCCGAATGAAAATTTCCCGATCGAGAATTTCTTCGCGGGCATTCGACTCAACCGGGTGCTGCTGGAAGAGTTGGCGCAGTCGTGACTTTCCGGTAAGATGATCCTCCGGTAATTCTACCTTTCCAACGCGTGCTCACCGGGGCGCACTGAGGTGCGCCGCGGATGAGCGAAGGTGTGGGGCTGGAGCGCGAAAATATCAGGCAGTCGCCGCAAGTTATACAGTGCCGACCCGAAACCAGGGCAAACGCATTAAAATCTGAGTAGAAAAGGTGATGGGAATGGCGGAGCAG
>CBINJX010000454.1:0-4987 GCA_966251085.1 uncultured Verrucomicrobiales bacterium | reverse complement strand
GTGCACCCATCAATCTCGTAACCCTTGAAGAAGTGGTGGATCTGCTCGCTCGGCCGGATGTGATCACCCTCGATGCCCGGCCATTCGTTTTCTACGAACTCGGCCACTTGCCGGGAGCGAAGAGCCTTTCACGTGAGCAGTTTGAAGCCGACCTCAAACCGTTGGAGCCGCTCTTGCGAGCCCCGGGGCGCACATTGCTGGTGTACTGCTCCGATGCAGATTGTGAGGATGGTGCGCTGGTTGCCCGCGCCTTGCAGGAACGCGGGTTTGGTTCGCTGTTCATCTTTCCCGGTGGATACGGAGAATGGGAGGCCGCCGGTCAACCGGTGGAGGTATCACCATGAGAGCACCCAGGCTACACTGGTGCGCGGCAGTATCGGCATCTCTGCGGTGGGTGTTGGGAGGTGTTTTTATCTACGCGGGTTTAGCAAAGCTCCAGGACCCCGCATCCCTCGCAGTGAGTATTGCGCGCTTCCGGATTGTCCCTGAGATCGTGATCAATCCCATGGCTCTGGCATTGCCACCTCTGGAAGTAATGTGCGGTATGGCTCTCCTCGCCGGGCCATGGAAACGGCAGGCGGCGCTAGGAATCTCATCACTCAGTGCGCTCTTCCTTGTCGCGCTTACCACCGCAGCAGCGAGTGGGATTGCCGTGGAGTGCTCCTGCTTCGGTGCTACTGCTGCGGAGCCGCTCTGGAAGCTGATTGTTCGAGATCTCCTTCTGCTGGTCGCCGCGCTGGCCGTGTACATCCATTTGTTCCGCCAGAAGATTCCCCCTGCGGTGGAACCGGATGCCAAAGCCGCTGTGCTAAACAAACCATTTAGCTGTCTTCATTGATCCGGGCAGGCGAAATCTGCTCAGCCTTGAAGACTTGCACAGTCTCATGGCCTGCTGAAAGCAAGCCTGTTCCATGAGGTAAATGTGTGGCCAATCGAGGTGGTTAGGTTTGTTGGCATGGATGGCGCTAAGGTTCGCGCGACTGAAAGTAGCTATGTGTCAGTGTTACTCATATGGCGTTTTCTGCCGCTCAACTTTCCCTGCGGGTGCTGAAAATCCCGACTCACATCCTCACTTCCGAATCCTAATTCCGGAGCTGTCGAACCTCCTTGTTTGTTAAACGCTGCAATGCCCACTCCATTTGTTTCCCGTACTCTTTGCCGCATTCGTCTCTCTACTGCCGCAGTTGGACTAGCCTTGACTGCATTCCTGGCGAAGCCAAGCGAGGCGCAAACCTTTGCACATTTTGAGGCACGGCATGTGCACCCGATCGCCATCACCCCCGATGGTGCGCGGTTGCTTGCACTGAACTCACCTGACGGGCGGCTTTCTGTTTTCGATGTCTCGAATGCTGGGAATCCGGAGCCTGTATTGATCGCCGAGATCCCTGTGGGCACTGAACCGGTATCGGTTCGTGCACGGAATAATGACGAGATTTGGGTGGTTAATGAAGTCTCTGACAGTATCTCGGTCGTCTCCCTGACCCGAGGCGCGGTGATCGACACCTTGCGCGCATCAGATGAGCCTGCGGATGTTCTCTTCTTCGATGGCAAGGCGTACGTGAGCTGTGCTCGGAGTAATTCGGTGAAAGTCTTTGACCTTTCGACGCGTGCCGAGATCACCACCATCGAACTTCAGGGACTTTATCCACGCGCACTCGCCGCCAGCGCGGACGGTACGAGGATCTACGTGGCTTTCCTGCATTCGGGAAATCGCACGACTGTGCTGACTCCCGACCAGGCTCCGCCTCAGCCTGCACCGACTAATCCCGCTCTACCTGCCGCACCGGATACCGGCCTCATCGTGTCCGCCAGCGACCCACGCGTTCCTTTCACCGTGCTGGACAATGATATCGCGGAGATCAATCCCTCAACTAATGTAGTGACTCGCTACTTTAGCAATGTCGGAACGAATCTCTTCGACATCGCGGTGCAGCCAGGAACTGGTGATATCTGGGTGCCGAATACCGAGGCGCATAATACGGTGCGGTTCGAACCGGTATTGCGTGGCCATGTCGTGGACAACCGCGTGACCAAAGTGGTCATTTCCAGCGCGAGTTCATGGCCATATGACCTGAATCCGGGCATCAACTACAACATTCTGCCCAACCCGGATGCCCAAGCCACTGCGCTTGCACAGCCCACCTCCGCGCTCTTCTCGTCCGATGGCGGTAGCTTGTGGGTGGCTGCATTTGGAAGTGATCGGATTGCGAAAGTCGGCACAGATGGAGCCGTGCTGGAGCGGGTGGATGTGCGCACACCTCCTCCTGATGGAAGTGCCAATGGTTCCCGAAAGATGCGCGGACCTCGCGGACTCGTGTGGAACAACACAGGCAAATGGCTCTACGTGCTGAATAAGATCTCAAACACGGTAAGCGTCGTGGATGCCGAAGAGCGCAAGGTGCTGGCGGAGACGGCGGTGGGCGGCTACGACCCCATGCCCAACAACATCAAGCAAGGGCGCGGCTTCCTTTTCGATGCACGTCTCTCCGGCAACGGGACGGTGAGCTGCGCGAGCTGCCATCTCGACGCTGATCTCGACGGTATCGCCTGGGACCTTGGTGATCCGGGTGGCGATATGGTCACTATGATGGGCACAAATGCCGCGGCGCATCAGACCACTCCCATTGCGCGCAACATTCACCCGATGAAGGGACCCCTTACCACGCAGACCCTGCGCGGCATGCAATCCGGGGCGCCTTTCCACTGGCGGGGAGACCGGCCAACGCTGCAGAGCTTCAATCCAACGTTCGATAAGTTGATGGGCGGCTCTCAGCTCCCCGCAGCGGACATTAACGCAATGGCGTCGTACCTGTTGACCCTGCGCAATCATCCGAATCCAAATAGGAATCTAAATAACACTCTGCCTGGGACTTTTGAGGGTGGAAATCCCAGCATCGGGAAAGCGATCTTCGATGATCACATAAAGAGTCACTGCATCACGTGCCACGCGGGACCGCAGGGGTCCAATAATAACCTGGATGACTTCCGGCTCACTGATTCCCGGGATCAAGTGAAGACGCCGCCGATGCGCACGGTGTATCAACGCATCTTCCTCAACCGCACTCCCGGTGCACAGAGTCTGAGCGGATATGGTCTGAATCGGGATGGCACCGGTCCTGCCAACTTCCTGCCGATCGTCCACTCCTACGATCTGGATATGCTCGAGACCGCGGCCGACTTCGCCAACGTCAAGGCTTACGTCCTCTGCTTCGACACTGGCACTCCTCAATCTGCTGCATTCGCTCGAACCGTCACTGCGGCCAACATGACGCAGAGTGCGGTGGTTGCCGATATGTCACTCCTGGAGAGCCAGGCCGGTACCTCCCAGAATGACTTGGTGGTACAAGGAATCATCGGTGGAGCGTCCCGCTCGTTCTTCTATAACCGCAGCACATTCCGTTACGTTTCGGACAAGGCTGGCGAACCTGCTCTTGCACGTAACCAACTACTGGCCCTGCTAGGACCGAACGATGTGGTGACATTCAGCGGTACGTTGATTGGTCAAGGTCTGCGGCGAGGCGGTGATCGCAACCGAAACGGGATTCTGGATGCCGATGAGGCGAAGCCGACCATTAACCTATACAAACCGGGCGGTTCAGTCGTGGGAATTGCGTGGCCGGAGTCCGCCGGTGGATGGGTCCTGGAGCGCAGCACCGGGCCGGCGGGTCCATGGACGACGATGCTTCTCCCACTCCAACGCTACGATGGCTTCATCGGTCTCCATTACGACCCTGCGGGCGCGCGGACGGGGTTCTTCCGGCTCCGGCGTACGTGGTAGGCGCTCATCCTTTGGAACAATAAACAAATGAACAAGACACACCCGCTCAAACTCTGGACCGCCGCCGCCATCCTCAGCGTGCCGGTGACGATGGAAGCTGCCACTGTCACACAGACGGATCCGGCCGCTGGAGGAGTGCCATATCGATGGACCGTGTTGATGTCCGGCACTGATTTCACTTCATTGGAGCGGCACGTGGGAGCATGGAGTTGGGAAGATGAAAGCCTATTTACACCAGGCGGTCCTACGGTGGGTTGGACTCATAACGCCGACTGGATAGCGCTGAGCCTCGACACTGCCGTTCTGCTTACCATTCGGCTCGAGAGAAAGGGCGATGTCCTCTGGGATGTCCCAACGAACACCGATCCGAACAAGTTTGCCGGTAACAACCTCTTCCCGGGCTTCACTCTCTGGAGCGGTTGGGACAACGACGGTGGTGACAGTCACGATTTCAACAATGTTGGCAATGTCGAATGGGCAGAGGATCTCTCATATATCGCCCATCAAGCACCGCCAACAACCGGGCCGATCGAAGATAGGCATATGATCGAGCGTACTTTCGAACTCGGTCCGGGCCAGTACACATTTGTGTTCGGCGGAAATTCCGAGAGTCAAGCGAGTGAGGGGCGCCAGGGATACCAGGCCACTTTCACCACCACAGCTGTGCCCGAGCCTGGTAGTGCGCTGCTCATCGCCGCGGGTGCTGTGCTGACAGCAATGCGGCGGCCATGGAGGAAGGCATAATGTCTGAGGGTGACTCCGTCACATCTATCCTTTGGAGCCTGCTTCGACGGTTTGATCGAGAACGCGGAAGTGGCACCATGGTGGAGTGCGGTGTCACGTCGCGGGCAAATGAGGGACGTGCCACCGCCTTGGAGAGAAAGCGATATCCCAACGCAGAGAGCATTTGGATCTGGGAGTGCGGGAGATTCGTACGTGAGCGGTGGGGGGGGACGGAGCTCCAGCTTGTAGCCGCGTTTTCCGTTAGGTGCGTTCTCCCCACCTCACCACACCGCTTTCGCCCCAATCCGGAGGCGGTGGCACGTTCCACCTTCGCCCACGACGTGGCACCGCATTCCATGTGCGCCCCGTGATGATGAGGACCTAAAAGAGTATGGGGATTTCCGGCCTGCGCCGGAGCGCTGTCCGGAGGTGAATCAAAAGCTACAACGCCTGTATTTAGTTGTACTTGGTGGTAACAAAACTCAA
>CBINJX010000453.1:0-4989 GCA_966251085.1 uncultured Verrucomicrobiales bacterium | reverse complement strand
CATCGTGTGATCACGACCTTCGAGGCAGATGCGGACGACATCACGAGCGAGAAGATCGTGGAACATATCCTGGACGAGGTGCCGGTCCCGTAGAGGTAGTTGAGAGTTGAAGGTATCTGGCTGAGATTCACTCTACGCCCTCACATGTTCCTTCCCAGTTTTTAGCGTTAATCATCAGCGTGCCTTCTCCGAACTTCGTGAAATCATCCGGTCGCAAACTTCCCAGCGAATGGCTGAAAAAGATCCGCCACATCGAGATGCGGACCGTCCGGCTCGTGGAGGATCTGATGGCCGGGCAATATCATTCAGTGTTCAAGGGGCGCGGTATGGATTTCGACGAGGTGCGGGAATATCAGCCCGGAGACGAGGTGCGGCGGATCGATTGGAATGTGACGGCGCGAACCGGGATTACCCATATTAAGAAGTACGTCGAAGAGCGGGAGATGACGGTGATGCTGCTCGTTGATGCGAGTGCTTCCGGCGCGACCGGCTCTGTTGAACTGAGCAAACGCGAGTTGGCAGCGGAGCTGGCTGCCGTCTTCGCCTTCAGTGCAGTCCGGAACAACGACAAGGTCGGGCTGCTGCTGTTTACCGATGGTGCAGAGCGATTCATCCGGCCGGGCAAGGGGAGGTCTCATGTGCTCCGGCTGATCAGTGAAGTGCTCACCTATGAGCCCGCCAGCCGAGGGACTGATCTCACGTCGGCTCTCCAGCATATCAACCGTGCGATGTCGCGCAAAACGGTGATTTTCCTCATCTCCGACTTCATGGACGAGGGGTTCGAGCGTGCGCTTCGGATCACCTGCCAGAAGCACGACGTGATTGCCGTGCCGGTAGTCGATGCGAGCGAGTTGGTGATGCCTGATCTCGGGTGGATTGCATTTGAGGATGCCGAAACCGGCGAGGTCGTTGAGTTCGACAGCGGCAATCCTCAGGCCCGCGCTGCCTATATGCAGGTAGCGGCGGACCGTATGGAGCAGTTGAGAACGCTGCTGCGTCGATTGGCGATCGACACGATCGAGGTGCAAACCGACCGCCCTTACCTGCGCGCGCTCATGCAGTTTTTCGAGAATCGCTATCGCCGTCAGCATCCATGACACCCCTCGCTGAGTTGATAGACGATCTCCGTCTTCTGGAGCCGCCGAACCCGTGGCTTATCTATTACTGGGCCGGAGGTGCAATTGTTGCACTGCTCCTGCTCTGGCTCGTGATCCGTGGTATCCGCGCCTGGCGGCGACGTCCGCGCGCGGTCTCGGCGCGGCATATTCGCGCGATCCAGCAGGAAGCATTGGCCTCGCTGCAGGAACTCTTTGCCATGGTCGAGGAAGGGCAGGGCAAAGCGTATGCGATCGAAAGCTCGGCGATCATTCGCTACTACGTAGAGCGCCGGTTCAATGCTGGCGCATCGCGACGTTCCACGGAGGAATTTCTGCATGAAGCTCAGCACTCCTCCTACCTGGCTCCGGAGCATCAGGAGCTGCTCGGCCAGTTTCTGGCCTGTTGTGATTACCTGAAGTTTGCCCGTGGCATTGCATCTCGCGAAGAACTGGAGGAGTTGCATGCGGCCGCGGTGCAATTCGTCAAAGAGACTCGTGCCGGGAGCGGAGGATGAATGAGGTGAACGACTGGTTCGACCAGCTCCTTTTCGGGTTCCGCTTTGAATCGCCCTGGCTGCTGTGGGCATTACTCCTCTTGCCGTTCTGGGCTTGGTTGCGCGGACGCTATGCTCCCGTGGCTGCAGTTCAGTTTTCCTCCGCAAAGCTGCTGAAGGCGGCGAGCCGCATGCCGCGATTCGGTCGTGGGAGAATGCTCGTTGTCATGCGCCTGAGCGCGCTGAATCTCATGATCATCGCTCTCGCACGCCCGCAGATGGAGCGAGGGGTGACCGAGCAGGAGGTGATTGGGATCAATATTGCTGCCGTGCTCGATTTTACGAATACGATGGCAACTCGCGATCTCGTACTCGACCGCAAGCGGGTGAGCCGTGCCGAGGCGATGAAAGCAGTGATCGGGGAATTCATCCGTGGCCGTCCGAATGATTATCTTGCCGCAGTGCGCTTTGATGCCGGCGCGCATCTGGTCAGCCCGTTGACACGGGATCATGACTGGCTGCTGACGCAGCTCGCGTATGAGGAGCCAGGACAAGAAAAAGGGAGCGCGCCGGGCTCGGGAATGCTGATTGCGACTGAGGCCCTGCAAACTGGGGGCGAGCAGCCGAAGGTGATGATTACTTTGATCGGTGCAGCGAAGCTCAGCGAGGGACCTCGCCTGGAGCAGGTAGCGCGAACGATCGCGCCGATGGGAATCAGGAATCATATCATTCAGCTCGCCGATTTCACCTCGCGGCAGGAGTCCGCCGGGACCGCGGCTCTTCTGCAGGGAGTGGCACGTTCCACGGGCGGGCAATTTTTTCAGGCTTCCGATGTGCCCAGCCTGCGGAGTGTCCTGGAAAAGATCGATCACCTCGAGCAATCCGCATTCAATGAAAACCGGCAGAAGCGCTATCGCGAGCTGATGGGCTGGTTCGCGTGGCCGGCAGTCCTGATCCTGCTGGTGGAACTCATGATGACCCACTGGGTCTGGAGGCGGCTGCCATGAACTTCGCCTTTCCGCACGCACTGGGAATTGCGGCTGCGGCGATTCCCATCAGCATCATTCTCTTTCTATGGAAGAGTCGCTGGACGCACCGTCAGCTCTCTGGCGTGGTGGCCCATCGTCTGCGCGAACAGCTGACCGGCTCCATCGACTGGTGGAAGCGGCGGGTAAAGGCTGTCCTCTTCGTCCTCGCCCTGATCTTTCTGCTTATCGCCATCGGTCGCCCGCAGTGGGGATATCAGAATGCGGAGATCGATCGGAACAACGTCGATTTCATCGTGGCGCTCGATCTTTCCCGCAGCATGCTCGCGGAGGACATGGCAGGGCAGCCGCGGTTGAAGGCGGCAATGGATGCAATCGATACACTCATCAACCGGCTCGACCGTGAGGACCGAATCGGCCTGATCGGTTTTGCCGGGGAGCCGTTCGTCGCGGCCCCGATCACCCAGGATCACGAAACCGTCAGACAGAGACTTCAGGCGATGGAGCCAGGGATCGTTGCCCGCCCGGGAAGCAATCTTGCACTGACGATCCGATTGGCTGAGCGGAGCTTTGCCATTGGACATCATGAAACCAAGGCTCTGGTTTTGATCACCGATGGCGAGCAACTTCAGGGCGATGCGGTGATCGCCGCCCGGGATGCCGCGCGAAATGGAATCCGGATCTTTACCATAGGGGTGGGCAGTGCCGACGGAGTGCGTATTCCTGAGCGGAAGGAAAACGGGGCGGTCCAATACGTCAAAAACGAGTTCGGTACCGAGGTGATCTCCCGGCTGAACAAACATGTGCTGCAGCAAGTGGCGGCAAACGGTCACGGCGACTACGAAGCACTCGGAGCCGAGGCGCGTGGTCTCCTCAAAATCTATGAACGTGGACTTCAGCCGATGGGCAAGGCCAGACACGAGAAGCCAACACGCGAACCGGCCGAGTATTTCCAACTGCCACTCGCACTTGCCGTGGCTCTGTTCCTGATCGAAATGCTGGTGAACGAACGACGGAAAGTTGTCCGCGCTCGCACAGGATGAAAGCTGCGATTGTCATCTCAGTTCTTCTCGTCGCAACGATACCGGCCCGGGCTGGGATTGGTGAGGCTCGGCGACTTCTCAAGCAGGGAGATGCCCGGGAGGCCGGCGAGGTGCTCGCGGAGATGCTGAAGGAAAAGCCGAATGATCCGTGGCTGCTTTACAATCTGGGGGTGGCTGCATACGCGGCAAAAGATTACGCAAGGGCGGAAACGCTCTGGCAGCAGTTGGCCGGGATGGAGCTACCCGAGGAACTCGTGGATCAAGTTTGGATGCAGCTGGGGAACGCCTCATTCCGTCAGGCCGAAGGTTCCTCCGATCAACAGCCTGCCTTTGCTCTCTCTAAAATCGAGCAGAGCCGGGAAGCGTACCGGGTGGCGATCGCGCAGAATCCCAAGGGAAACGTTGCACAAAAAAATCTGGCGTTCGTGGAGAAGCAACTCGAGCAACTCCATGCACGGCTCGCGTCGCGGCTCGTGGCAGATGCGAAGAACGAGAAAGCGCCTGAGCGCGCCATCGAAAAATTGTATGCGGCCCTGGAGCATCAGCGCAGTGCGACGGCCTTGAATCCTCAGGAGCCAAAGTACGCAAAGGCCGAGCAGGAGATCGCGCAGTTGCTCGCGGAAAAGTTTGTCGAGAAAGCTGGGGGCGAGGAGAAGCAGGGAGATCGGATTGCCGACCAGAAATCGCTCGATTCGGAGAAGTTGAAGGCCGCACGGCAGGAATACGAAAAAGCTACCGCAGACTTTAAGCAGGCGCGGGTTTTCAAAGCGGAAATGCCCGAGGCGGAAAAAGGGGAGAAACGGGTGACGGATAAGCTGGCGGACATGTTCGCAAAAGCTGGGCGCCAGGAGCAGAGAAAGGGCAGCGCACAAGCGAAGAAGGACGCAGCGGAGGCGCTGGAAAACTACGAGACTGCGTTGGACCATTTCGAGGAGGCTCTCGCGGTAAAGAAGGATCATGAGGATGCCCTCGCAGGAAAGGCGGAGGTGAAGCAGGCGATGGAGAAGCTGCACATCCAGGAAGGCGATCGGCTGACGAAGGCTGGCGAGGCGGAGCTAAAGAAGGATCCTGCAGAAGCGGTTGGAAACCTGTTGGGCGCACTCGACCATTTTGAGCAGGCTAAAGCGATCAACCCCGACAATCCGGAGATCCCGCCGAAGATCGAGTATGTGAAGAAGCTTCTGCCTGACGCGCTGGTGGCGATGGGGAAAAGCGATCAGCTGCGGGCGGAGGAAGCCGAACCGACATCTGTGGAAAAGGCGATCGCGCATCTGGAGAATGCAGAGGCGGCTTACGAAAAAGCACTGCAACTCGCCCCGGGCCATGAGGAGGCGGAGAAAGGTCTCAAGGAAGTGCGTGAAGATCTGGA
>CBINJX010000452.1:0-4992 GCA_966251085.1 uncultured Verrucomicrobiales bacterium | reverse complement strand
TTCGAGGTACAAGGCGGATGCCAGATCAGGACGATCCTGTTTTTTCAACATCGTGGCCGTAGGTGAACATGCAAGAAATGCCCGCTTCTCCGGGTGATCCCTGCGTGGAGCGCTCCCGAAATTGGCCAAAGTCGAGCTGAGTACTTTCGTCCCGCCTTCACGCGAACCGCTCGTTGGCTGCTCTGAAGAAGACACTCGCCGGTGAGACCTGAAGACTCGCCGATGAGACTCAAAGACTCGCCGATGAGACCTGAAGACTCGCCGATGAGACTCAAAGACTCGCCGGTGAGACTCAAAGACTCGCCGGTGAGACCTAAAGACTCGCCGATGAGACCTAAAGACTCGTCGATGAGACTCAAAGACTCGTCGATGAGACCTAAAGACTCGTCGATGAGACCTAAAGACTCGTCGATGAGACTCAAAGACTCGCCGATGAGACCTGAAGACTCGCCGGTGAGTCCTCAAGTCTTACTCATTGGGTGTTAATGCATAAAACTTGCGTTTAACATAGCAGGTGTTCAGGTTTCTCCGCAGTGAAAACGCCACTCCGTATCCTTTGCGTCCTGATTTCGGGATCGTTCCTGCCGCTACAGACGAGTGCCCATGAAAGCTTTCTCCTCTGGCACAATCATCACCTGCACCTTCACGAGCATTCGCCTCATTCACACGGACACGAGTATGGCCATGATCATGAGCATCATGAGCACGACCATTTGCAGGGGGATGGCAAGAGCGGGCACAAGCTGGAGTTGCAGGTAGACGAGGAGCATCGGTGGGCGTTTGGTACGGGAGTTCGCTACACTCGGCTGTCGTGGGAAGATGAGGCGGCGCATCTCTGGGAGAGCGGGGTTGGAATGAGCTATCGGGTGAACGAGTGGCTGAATCTGGGAGCCGAGGTGACCTACGGCTGGTTTGACAGCGTGGAAGGGCGAAGCAGTGGCGTGATGTTCCCGCATTTTTTTGCGGATGTGCATCTGCCGATAGCCGAGCGCTGGGAGGCAATTGTGAGCTTGGGCACCGCTACTCCCGGCGGTGACGAGGGGCTGGTTGGTAACCACTGGGAGGTCTCACCGGGGATTGCCCTACGGTACGACACAGGACGGTGGTTCGTGGAAGCCGGCGCCAACCTCTTCTTCCTCTACGGTTATCACGACCATGCTCATGGGAGCGGGGACGACGAGCAGCATGAGGATCATGAGGAAGAGGCTCACGAAGAGCATCATGATGAGGCCGGCCATGAAGATGATCATGGCCATGAGCACGAGCATGAGGAGGAGACTCATCATGCTCATTCAGATACAGAAGGGCACGGCCACGCCCCCGGAGACTATCACGAGGTGGTGGATCCGCACGGGAAGCGTGAGGTGGACTATTATCTGAGCCTCGGTGTGCGGTTGCTGGATGAGCGGCTCACGTTGGAGGGGCGATTTCACGGAGTCCATGTCATCAGTGGGGACACTCCATCACGCGATTACCTTCGTGTCGGTGCGCGCGCCGTCTATCAGGTGAATGAAAACTGGGCGATCCGTACCGAGGCCAGCGTGCCGATCACGGATGCCCGGCGCAATCAGTGGCAGACAAGCTTGAGCGTACAGGTGAGTTTCTGAAGTGCAGGAAGCGATGGAGGCGCTTTGGGAATGTCAGCCGGCTGGGAGTGTTTAAATCCTAACAGGATTGTAATGATTTTCTCCGGGCAGCCTTTTGGACGATCGCTATGGTATGCCGCCCCGAGATCCCAAAGGTCCCCAATCTTTAGATCTGCACCCCCTCTATGCGAACCACCACAAACTCCCGTCGTTCCATCCTTGCAGCGAGTGCGTTGGCGCTACTGACGCCGAGTGTATCTGCCGCGATCCTCGATGAGTACACCTTTGGTGATACCTGGCCCAGTGTCTTCACACCCACGACTGTGGCAGAAGGAATCTCCGCGACTGCTATTACTGGCAGTGCAGGAGTGATCCTGGACGGTGCCAATCAGGAAACCGCACTCCCAACGCCTTGGCTGCGGGTTGCTCCGTTGGCTGCCAATCCGACTCCCGAGGCAGCGATTCTGGCCGATGCGAGCTTCCAGTTTACCCTGACTGCGTTGCCGGGCTTCACGATGACCCTCTCCTCGATGACGTTCCAATACACGCGTGGTGGAGGCACTACCCCGCGTGGTTATGCATTGCAGTCCAGTGCGGATGGATTCGGTTCAATCATCAGCACGGCTGAGGCAACTACCGCAAGACCGTCTGTGTCGGATGCGAATGTGGATCTCTCCGGGGCTTCCTATCAGGGCCTCTCCGGTATCACCTTCAAGATGTTTTCCTATTCCCCCGCGGCCCATGCCTCGATGGACTACGACAACATCGTTGTGAACGGTACCTCAACCTTTAATGGCTACACTTGGCAGGGAACCGTCAACGGTGACTGGGACACGGCTACTGCAAACTGGACTGGTACCGGTGCCACCTACGTGGACAACACGGCAGCAAGCAACGTGCTGTTCAACAATGCGGGAACCGCAAGTACTGTGAACGTGGCGGCGGGGGGAATGAACCCGAACCTGATTACGTTCACCAATGGTGCTGACAAGTCTTACACGTTCAATGGCGGCGACCTGAACGTTGCCACCAGCCTCTACAAGAGCGGTGACGGAATGGTCACCTTCAACAATTCGGTCACGGCTGAGTCTGTGACTGTGGAGAGTGGTATCGATGGGATCGGTATGCTGGAAATGGGCGATGGTTCTTCCTTGTCAGCTACCGATGTTACGGTTTCGCACAGGGGGACATTGATGATCAGCGCCAACAGTACTTTCAATGCGACGAACCTGGCTGTTAACGGCAGCATTACCGCGTCATCAGATATCAAGGTCCAAACGCTAACCGGGGGGAGCACTGGTATTCTCGGACTTTTTGACTCCTCCCTCGAGGTGACGGGAACTTCTACCTATGGTGGAACGATCGACGGAACGGGTTCTCTACTGAAAAGCACCGACGGTGTTCTCACACTTACCGGCGCAAACAGATATTCCGGCGGAACGACGATTACGGGCGGAGCCATCCAGTTGAGCCATGTCAGTGCGGCAGGCAGCGGTGCGATTTCCGTGGAAACGGGTGGAGTTCTCAGCGTCGGTGCTGCCATCGCTAATGAAATCATCCTCGACGGCGGTGTTCTGGGCTTCTCCGCGACGCTAGGCAACCTTCCCGCAAATCTGACGGTGAACAGTGACTCTACAATCAAGAGTTACAACCCAATTACCGAGGCGAACTCGGCGTCTGAAGTTGTTGTCACAGGAATGCTCCAGGGCAGCGGTGACATCAATCTTCTCTCGCTTAATGGCGATAATCCAGATGGAGGCGTGGCATTCCGTCTCCGTGGGCTTCTTTCCACAGGGGAAAATGCCTACAGCGGCACTATTACGGTAAATCCGAGCGTTAAGTTTGAAGTGCAGACCGGAGTGGAATCCGGCAGCCCGATGGGTACCGGAAAGCTTGTGATGGTCGGCGGTATGATGACCGGCGGTGTGAACGGGACCTACTCGCTCATCAACGTCCGCAACAACTTCACCGGCAGTACGACCCTCGGTAATGACGTGAGTATTGCTGGAACAGGTGCCGCGTACTTCAACCTGCTCGGCAGCGCTCCTGCGGGCAGCGCGATGAACTTCGGCAAGCTTACAGTGGGAGACGGGCAAACCGTGGCTGCCGTTGCGACCAACAGTAATCAATTCACACTCGCCTTTTCGTCTGTCGAGCTGACCGGTGGCATTGCGACGTTTACTCCGCACCCGGTCGGAAACACCACTTTCACTTCCACCCAAAACATCAGCCTCGGGACGATCTCCGAAGCCGTTGGCGTGGAAGATGCCGGGATCAGGATGAACGGCGCTGCCACACTCACCCTCACAGGGAACAACACCTATACCGGGCCGACATATGTCGAGTCCGGTACTCTGGTGGTCAACGGAAGCATTGCCGGCAGTACGACGGAGTTGACCGGCGGCACACTGCGCGGCGCCGGCACGACTGGGGCTGTGAATGTAAACGGAGGCACGCTTGCCCCAGGGAATGGAATCGGTAGCCTGAACACCGGGGCCGTAGCATTCCAGGCCGGAACTCTCGCACTCGAGATTGGCGGCAGCGGGGAAGGCAGCTACGATCAGCTCAAGGTTGCCGGTGGCCTGGCTTTCAACGCTCCGATCACGCTCACGCTCGACTTCGGTACCTATGATCCTGTGGACGGGGAGAGCTTCACCCTGGTGAGCAATGACGGGGTCGACGCAATCAGCTTTGCTGATGCGAACTCCGGGTTCCTCTACAACTCGGTGCTGCTAACGGAAGGAATGATGTTCACCGCCACCAGCGGAGCATTCACCCAGGAGTTTACGATCAGCTACGTGGGCGGCACTGGAAACGATGTAGTGCTCACGGCGGTTCCGGAGCCCGGTACCGTGGCTGCCTTGCTGGGCGGTGTGGCAATGCTGGCAAGCGTACGTCGGCGTCGCCGGTAGTAGCCGGTCTCCATACAGGTACACTCAAAACCCCGGCGGCGTGGCGGTCTTACCGCTCGCCGCCGGGTGCGTTTTTTGGGGGCTGTCTGGATTGATTCGTAATCTTAATCCTACTCTCCTTCCGCCACAGGGTTCTAACGGGAGAGAAGGGTTAAGCCCGAACGCCGCTTTTGCATTGGCGTTTCTCAGCTCCAACGGAGCGAACAGTAACTCAGCCCAGGTCGACAGGTCTGGGAATCCGAAAGAGAGCGTTCGCGGTCTGAAGGACCGGGGTAGTTTGCCTGAGCGCGTATCGAGCGCAGGAAAAACTATGGCGGTCCTTCAAACCTCATCCAGTTTGTTGCTCCCACCCAGCCCTCAGCCGGGCCAACGCCATTCAGTTAAGGAGAGTGAGTTCAGGAAGCGCCGGAGTAGAGGGCCACTTTGCGTGCTTCCGCTCGGCTCCACGGGGCGCATATGGAGTGCGGTGGCGAGCTCCGCGAGGCACCGCTTTG
>CBINJX010000451.1:0-4997 GCA_966251085.1 uncultured Verrucomicrobiales bacterium | reverse complement strand
GAAGGTTGAGGAACTCGCTCGCTGGCAAGTTCCGGGACTCTCGTATCCCTGTTGGGCGGGCCCGGTTCTGTCGGAGAAACGGCTCTTTCTCCGGTCTGACGACCGACTCGTCTGCCTGGATCTGGCGAAATAGAGGAGCGAGTAACGACCCGGGCGCGTGAAGGAGGTGTAGAAAGTAATCAGTGAGCCAGTAATCGGTAATCAGTTCGGATTCCGCTACTTGCACCGGCGGATCAGAGCGGGTGAGGGGGGGGCGGAGTTGGGGCTGTTTACTGACTTCTGAGCACTGAGCACTGAGCACTGAGCACTGAGGACTTTCCTCCCGCCTTCACGCGCCCGTTCGTTTGGTGCTCTCAACTATCAACTTCGGCCACCAGGGGCTTTGCTGATGCTTTCATTAGGCCCAAAGCCTGCTATACAGCGCGCTTTGGTATCGCTAAGAACATCTACGCACTCCGGATTGTGAGCACTCAAATGCAAGGTAATCTTCCGCCTTCCCGCCTTCGTGCCCATGCGGGCCTCGGCACGCGCATCCTCAATTTTACTGCCGTGCTCTTCGTCATCCTACTCGCTTTCGCGATTCTCGCCTCATACTTGAGCCCGGATTTTATTCGGCTCGAGGCCGCAGTCCCACCGCCTGTTGCTGGGGGGACTGCCCCCAACGTGCCTGCCGGTGATTCCCTCTCGAAGCCCAAAGCCAAGGCGATCAAGCTCGATAAGGATCGCAAGCAGATCAACGAGTTCTTCGTCGATGGAGGCATTCCCACGCTGAGCTTTGAATTTGAGCCCGAGGAGTGGGAATACCTCAAGCGCGATGCCCGCCGGTACGCCGAGGCAAAGATGATCGATGACGCCGGCAAGGTGAGTAAGAACGTGGCGGTGAAGTGCAAAGGGTCTGCCGGCAGCTTTCAGGGACCGGAGCAAAAGCCAGGGCTCACGGTCAGCATGAATAAATTCAAGGGGGCCGATCGCTGGCGTGGGTTTGCCAAGTGGCACCTGAATAATTGCGCTCAGGATGGGACCTCCTTGATGGAAAAGATCGCTGGGGAGATTGCCCGCAGGGCGGGAGTGCCAGCCTCTCGCTGCGGTCATGCCTTCGTGAAGATTCAGGGGCGCGACGTGGGGCTGTATGTGTTCAAGGAAGCGTTCGATAAGGACTTCCTGGTCCACTTCTTTCCGCGCACTGATGGCGACCTGTATGATGGAGGTTTTGTCGCCGATATCCGGCCCGAGATGGAGAAGGACGAGGGCGACCGGAAGAATATTGAGAATATCAAGGAACTGATCGATGCGTGCCGTGAGGGCGATCAGCAGAAGCGCTGGACGCGGCTCGAGAAGATCCTCGAGATCGACAAATTCATCTCGTACTTGGCCCTTGAGGCAATCCTCACTCACTGGGACGGCTACAATTTCAACCGTAACAACTACCGGCTCTACTTCGATGCCGACACAGGCAAAGCGGTGTTTTTCCTTCACGGGATGGATCAGACCTTCGGCGATCCGAACTTCCCCGTAGTCCGCGATCCGGCGGCCATGGTTGGTCAGGCGGTAATGAGCAATCCGGACTGGAAAGCGCTCTACCGCGAGCGCGTCGAGCAGATCTATAATGAAGTGCTAAAACCGATCGACTGGCCCGCTCGCGTAGTGGAGGTCGGCGAAAAGGTAAAAGCCGCTCTGGAGAAGAAAAATCCGCAGGCGGCAAAGGATTACCAGAACCGCATCAATGAGGCTCGTGACCGGGTCTCCAATCGCATCGCAACCATTGGTAAGCAGCTCGGCGACATGCCGAAGCCGCTGAAGTTCGACGCAAACGGAATCACGAAGCTGCCTGCCGACAACTGGCGCCAGGAAGGTGGCGCCGCACAGGTGAATACCATTGCGCTTGATGGAAAGGAGTGTTTTCACATCCGGGCAGATGGCGACAGCACCGCTTCCTGGCGGAAAAACATCACGCTTACGCCTGGCAAATACCGATTTGAGGCGCGAGTCCGGACCGCAGGTGTTGTACCTCTACAGGGCGGCTCCGGAGAGGGCGCAGGGCTTCGAATCTCGGGAGGCCAAAGGAGTGGGGAAAACGCTCTGAAGGGTGATACCGATTGGAAACAGTTGAGCTTCGAGTTCGACGCTCCGGGCGAGGTGGTGCTGGTTGCTGAACTCCGGGCCAGCAAGGGCGAGGTGTGGTTCGACAAGAATTCAATGCAATTGGTCCGCGTGAAGCAGTAGAGCCGGTATTGCGAGCGCCATTACTGGTTTGGTGGGAGTGATGGAGATAACTCCCCACGTGATCCCGGCGGGGCAGCGGACGCCGGGATCTTCATTTAAGCGTGATCTTTGCATTCGGTTGAGTGTCGCGAGGGGGGGCGATCGACATTACGAAGTGCGTAAACGTGGGGCGGGGACATCGACGATGCGTCCGTCCCTAGACGCTCCACGGCACTTTCACTCGGGAACCGGCACTTCGGACTCACCAAAGTTGGAGGCGTTTACGTCAACGATTTCGTAGTCCCCTATAGCGCCGTCGTTGCATTCTCTGTAATGCTCCTCCATGTTCCACGCTCTTCCGACCGCCCATGAAGCTTTCGCGCGCTGTTCTCGTCATCGCAGGTGTCTCGATTCTTACCGGCTCGATCCTCGCAGTTCCACCCGGGGATGCATCCGGTCATGGTAATGCACCGCAGGCCAGCCCGGACGCAAGTCCTGAGGCGGTTAATGCGATTAAAACTTTTAAGCATGATCCGGGCCTGAAGGTTCAGCTTTTTGCCGCCGAGCCGCTGCTTGCCAATCCGGTCGCCTTCGCGACTGATGAGCGCGGACGCTGGTACATTGCCGAGACTTATCGTCAGGAGAGGGGAGTAGAGGACAACCGGGCACACGGAAACTGGCTGGAGGCCGACATTGCTGCGCGGACGGTCGAGGACCGGTTGGCGATGATCAAAAAATTCTATCCCGATCAGAAGAAGTTCGATGAGAAGTTCACGAAGTACGAGGATCGCGTAACGCTCGTGGAGGATTCGAATGGGGACGGCATTGCTGATAAATCGAGTATCTTCGCCGATGGTTTCCGCGATCCGCTCGATGGCACCGGTGCCGGTATCATCGCCCGCGGTGGTGATGTCTGGTGGACCTGTATCCCGAACCTCTGGCGTTTCCGGGATAACGACGAGGACGGAAAGACAGACGTAAAGGAGAAGCTCCTGACTGGCTTCGGCGTGAAGTACGCCTTCCGCGGGCATGATATGCACGGCCTGCGCTTCGGTCCGGATGGAAAACTTTACTTCTCCATTGGTGACCGTGGCATTCACGTGGTCAACAAAGAGGGGAAGACGATTTCCGAGCCGGACACCGGCTCGATTATGCGCTGCAATCCGGATGGCACGGAGTTCGAAGTCTTCGCTACGGGTGTTCGCAATCCGCAGGAGCTGGCTTTCGACAAATACGGCAATCTTTTCACCGGTGACAACAACTCGGATTCCGGTGACCGCGCCCGCTTTACCTATCTGGTGGAAGGTGGCGACTCGGGGTGGCGGATGACTTATCAGTACCTGAACGACCGCGGGCCGTGGAACCGTGAGCGTCTCTGGGACGAGAAGCATGCTTACAAGGCAAAATACATCATCCCTCCGATAGCCAATCTTTCGGATGGACCGTCTGGCCTGACCTACAATCCCGGCACTGGTCTCTCCGACAAATACAACGGCAAGTTCTTCCTCTCGGACTTCCGCGGTGGGGCAAACGCAAGCGTTGTTCACCAGATCGAGCTCGAGCCCAAGGGCGCTTTCTTCAAGATGAAGGAGCGGAAGGATTTCGTGAAGGGAGTGCTCACCACGGACGTCGAATTTGGCAATGACGGCTCCCTCTACGTCCTTGATTGGGTCGAGAGCTGGGGCGGTGTCAAAAAGGGGCGAATTTACAAATTTACTGATCCCAGTGCGAACGCCGCCCTTCAGGCCGAAACGAAAAAGTTGATCGAGGAGGGAATGAGCAAACGCTCACCCGAGGAACTCGCCGGTTTGCTGGCCCACGCGGACATGCGCGTTCGTCTCGCAGCGCA
This sequence comes from uncultured Verrucomicrobiales bacterium, assembly GCA_966251085.1. GTDB lineage: Bacteria > Verrucomicrobiota > Verrucomicrobiia > Chthoniobacterales > Chthoniobacteraceae > CBINJX01. The sequence goes on along the minus strand of CBINJX010000451.1, from coordinate 946 downwards.
AAATGAACTCGCCAGCCGTAGTGGCAGCTCCTCCACCTTCATCAAGGTCGCACAGAGCAATCCAAATCAGCTCGCGCGTCTGCACGCGATCTGGGGGCTCGGGCAGAAAGCTTCAAAGGGCAGCAAATCCATCGATGCGCTCGTTCCGCTGCTGAGCGATGGCGACTCCGAAGTCCGCGCACAGGCCGCGAAGGTGCTCGGTGAGCAGAAGTTCGGCGACGCCGCAGGCAAACTCGTTGAGTTGCTCAAGGACAAGGAAAGCCGGGTGCGTTACTTTGCCGCCCTCAGCCTTGGAAAGCTGAAGCACGAGCCTGCCTTTGAGCCTCTTTGCCAGATGCTCGAGGAGAATAAAGATCAGGACCCGATCCTGCGCCATGGCGGCGTAATGGGTTTGACCGGCTGTGCGAATGCGAAGCAACTGGCCGACAAGGCCGGTCACGGTTCGGCTTCTGTCCGTGTCGGTGCACTGCTCGCACTACGTCGGCAGAAGAACCCCGAGGTTGCTCGCTTCCTTGCGGACCGCGACCAGAGCATCGTGCTCGAGGCGGCCCGGGCCATTCATGACGTGCCGATCGAGGGCGCATTTCCTGCGCTCGCGGATCTGATTACGAAGCGGCACATCAAGGATCGCAATGTCCTTTCTCGGGTGATCAACGCCCATTACCGCCTTGGAAAAGCCGACAACGCGCGTGCACTCGCCGCGTTTGCGGCGGCGAACGATGTGCCAGAGCCTGCCCGAAAGGACGCGATCGACGCCTTGGCCGAATGGGGACGCCCGGATGCCAAAGACCGTGTTCTGAACCTATGGCGTCCGCTTCCGGACCGTAGTTCGGATGATGCCCGCGCTGCACTGGCCGCGGCCGCGCCACAGTTGGTAAAGGACAGCCCGGCCCATCGAGGGTTCGCGAGACGCCATGATGGGCGCTATCGCCTATCGCGGCTGAGG
>CBINJX010000450.1:0-5002 GCA_966251085.1 uncultured Verrucomicrobiales bacterium | reverse complement strand
GGCGGTCCTGGAACACAACGAACGCGTCGGTAAAAAGATCGCGATCTCCGGCGGTGGCCGCTGCAACTTCACCAATCTGAACGCCAGTCCGGACAATTATCTGTCCGTCTCGGGCAACCCGGATTTCTGTAAGTCCGCCCTCGCCCGCTACACCCCGTGGGATTTCATCGAGCTCGTGGAGGCGCACAAGATCCGCTACCACGAAAAAAAGCTCGGACAGCAGTTCTGCGACACCAGCTCCCGGGAGATCATCAATCTGCTGATTGACGAAGCGGCGCGCGCTAAAGTCGAGATCCGGCTGAACTGCCGGGTGCAGGAAGTCAGCAAACCGGAACGCTTCCGCGTCGAGACCAGCGATGGGATCTTTGAATCCCAATCCCTCGTGATTGCCTGCGGCGGACTCTCCTTTCCGAAGCTCGGCGCGAGCGATTTTGGCCACCGGACCGCCCGGCATTTCGGTATTAAAACCACGGCACTCCGGCCCGGCCTCGTCCCGCTGACCTGGAGAGAGCCGGAGAGAGAGCGTTTCCAGGGCCTCAGTGGCGTCTCCGTGGACGTTATCGCCCGGCATGGCGGACAGGAGTTCCGGGAAAACCTCCTCTTCACCCATCGCGGAGTCAGCGGACCGGCCATTCTCCAAATCTCCTCCTACTGGAGAGAGGGCGAGACGCTGGAGTTTGATCTCCTGCCCGACTTCAAGATCCCAGCCCAGCAGTGGCTCACGGAGATCCGGAAAGAAAAAGCCGAACTAGCCACCATCCTGAGCCGCTTCTGGCCGCGACGTCTCGCCGAAGAATGGTGCGCCGCCTACACCCCCACAAAACCCGTCGCCCAGTGGAAAGCCCAGGAAGCGGGCACTGCAGCCGCTATGCTCCGCTCATGGACTATGACACCCGCCGGTACGGAAGGTTACGCAAAGGCCGAGGTCACGCTCGGAGGAGTCGATACCCGCGAGCTTTCTTCAAAGACAATGGAAGCCCGCAAGGTCCCGGGGCTGTTCTTCATCGGTGAAGTGGTCGATGTGACGGGCTGGCTGGGCGGATACAACTTCCAGTGGGCGTGGGCCTCGGGGCATGCGGCCGGGCAGGTGGTGTAGGACTGTGGAGTTGAGAGTTGGTGGGGAGGGAGTAATCAGTAAGTCAGTAATCAGTGATCAGTAAGGATCTGTGTTCCACTGATTACTGACTTACTGACCTACTGATTACTCGCAATGCCCGCCCGCACACCCCGCCCCACCCATCAGGACATCACAGCCGCGGTCCGCGAGATCTACCGCGAGCTGGAGCAGCGGCCGGTCGAGCGGTCGTGCACGCGGCTGACGGAGTGCTGCCAGTTCAAGATCACGGGCCGCACGCCGTTCCTGACGAAAGCGGAGGCACTGGTGGCGGCGAAAGGGTGGCGAGCCGCAGGGCGCACGAAACTACCCGCGACTCCGGATGGCGCCTGCCCGATGCTCAATCGGAGCACCGGAAAATGTACGATCTACGACAACCGCCCCTTCGGATGCCGCACGCATTTCTGTCCCGCCGCGGGAGGTCCGTATGCGAGGCGCGATGTCGCAGATTTGATTCACCGTCTGGAGGATCTCAGCCGAAGCTTGGGAGGACGTGAGGCTCAGCCGCTGGCGAGCGCGGTGGAAGGGGCTCTGCGGGAGATGTAAGTGACCTGGCGCAGCCGTAACGCAAGCGCCCTGAGGAGTCCCCTACTCACCCGGCGTTTCATTCGTCACGGCGTAAGCACTCGCCCGCTCCTTCTCGATCGGCCGGATCTCATAGTATAACCCGTACTCCATGCACGGGTTGCCAGCAGCGATCTCGGCGGCCTCATTCAAGCTATTCGCCAGGATGAACCAATACCCGCCGATTACCTCCTTGCTCTCAGCGAACGGGCCATCCGTGACACTCTGCTTCGAGACGATTTTCCCTTCCCTTGCGAGGCGCTGCCCGGGTTTCATCTTCCCTTCATCCACGAGCTGCTCGAGCCAGATGTAGAATTTGTCGATCGCGCCCTGGATCTCCTCAGGCGACGCCTCCTTGTCCCACTTTCCACGGGAGATGACGAGGTATTCGGACGGGGTGGTCTCTGTATTCATCCCCCCTTCATATTGCGCTTTCCTAAAGGATCAATGCCGGTTGTAGGCGCAGCAAACGCACGAGAGTCCTGCACATAGCACGCCGTCACTTCCTATGCAGCGATGCGATAGGAATCATCCCGCATCGCCATCGAGCAGATAGGCAATGATGTCGCGACGTTTCGGGTTCTGTTCGAGCCAAGCCTTGAAATCCTTCACACGTTCAAAGTCCTCCTCCCCGATCCTTTGCCTGAAGCGTTCCTGAAGTTGCGCATTCGATAGCTCCTCCCGTAAGCGCTTCTGGTATGGAGCGCTAAAGATCAGGTGAAGTTCATCGTGAAGCCCTTTACTCTTGAGCGCATCCCATTCTCCCGGATCGAGCCAGACCCCGCCGGTCTTGGGGCTGCGATCGATGTAAAAATTCAGCCCGTGACCAGCCCGGTATCTCACCAGCAGGCAACCGCTTTCGGGACAGAGCAAAGCGCGCTGGAACGCAGCTGCAGCAGGTTGCGGCTCGTAATCTGAGGGCAGTGGAAGTGTCTGGGAGACACTCCGTTCCTGCCAGATGAAGTACGATTCGAGCGGAATCCAATGTCCCCCGGATTTCGGACATTTAAATGCGTCGAGGCCCGGTTCGAGTTGGGTTCGGATAAGGGCGGTATCTGGGTGGAGCGGACTGTACATCGTGAGCGCGCCAAGGGGTAAGTGGATGGCCGAATTATTACCGATCCGTCAGGTAGCTCCAGCCTCCGTATTTCCTCAATGATGCGCAATCTTCTTCGCGTTGCGAAACGCCTCGATCGACTTTTCCGCATCCCCTTGCCGCTCATAGAGCGCTGCCAGGCTATACCAGGCCTCGGAGAAAGTCGGATCGAGCTTCACCGCCTCCTGGAAAGCCGCAATCGCTTCCGCTTCGGCCCCGGTTTTGAGACAGAGTTGGCCACGCGTGTAGGCATCGGCTACCCGCTCGGTATTGTCGTATGCAGGGAGTTCCGGTTCCACTGCGGGGACTTGGGTGCGAGCGGCAATCGCGGGCAGGTCCGGACCGGATACAGGGGCGGGTGGAGGCCCGGGCAACCTGACGACTTCGGCTCGCTTGGCAAGTGCGACCTCGACCGAAGTTCCGGGAGGAGTCCGGACGAGTTTGACACCATTGGCACAGCCGGCGCAGCCGAGAGCCGGGACCAGCAGAAGGAGGTGGAGCTTCATGCGAGAGGAGGTGTGCAGATGTGCAAAAGCACAATCTCTGCCTGGGATACGCTATTCAAGCATCAGGTGATCGCCCCAGCTCCGGCATTTCATGACATTCGAGTTGTTGGGATAGTCGGTGGACGTTGACGTCCCGCATTTGAAAGGAAGAGCAGACGAGAATTCGATATTGCCAAGTACAGTGCCACCGAAGGGCGTTCAATGGAGTAGGTCAGGCAGCCTTGGGCAATTCATGCCGTGTGCAGATGGCCCCCATTCATTTCAATGCTTCACCGACTCAGGGTGGTTCGGTTTGCGTTGGTGCAATGCCAGGGTATTACCATCGGGATCAGCGATGAGCGCGAGGCGGCAAATCGGGTATTCCTGAATGTCCATGACGATCCGAACCCCATTCTCCTTGAGGTGAGCCACCGCTTGATCGAGGTCTGCCACCTCCAAACAAGCTCCCCCTCCGTTCGGATTCGGTTGCCATTGCTCAGAGGCTTTGGCCAGAGCCAAGGTCTGACCGGCTAAGTCGTACTCCAGCCATCCCAGCTCACCTTCATGCTCAAACGAGACAGCTTCTTCAAGGCCGAGGATGTCTCCATAAAACCTCCTTGCCTTTGTGAAGTCAGTGACCGGGTAGCCTATAAATGCGAGTTCCTTGAGTCCGATACCTTTCATTTTTGGAAAACTTCAATTTTTGCCGGACAGTTGAGGCGTTTGATACGCACTGCAGACAGGAGTGCAACCACCTGAAGACTCGCAGTTGAGTCTTCAGGTCTCATCGGCGAGTCTTCAGGTCTCATCGGCGAGTCTTCAAGTCTCATCGACGAGTCTTTAAGTCTCATCGACGAGTCTTTAAGTCTCACCGGCGAGTCCTCAAGTCTCATCGGCGAGTCTTCAGGTCTCATCGGCGAGTCTTCAAGTCTCATCGACGAGTCTTTAAGTCTCATCGACGAGTCTTTAAGTCTCACCGGCGAGTCTTTGAGTCTCACCGGCGAGTCTTTGAGTCTCATCGGCGAGTCCTGAAGTCTCATCCGTTAGGCTTGGATCATTTGACCTTGCGGTGGAGGCGACAAGGGCAAGTAACCGAGCTCACCAGAGGAAGGAGCGCTGCACATTTGTAATCACAAACCGGCCTCTGATACGATTGGTTTCTGCGCCCCCAAGGGATTCAAAGGAAGGAATACTCTCCATTATGGGCCACGCCACACTCGCACCGAGGCAATAACCTGCCTTGCACTTTGCCTCCTTAGCCTCGAACTTAGCCGCGCTGTGAGCCGGAATCTGATCAAACCATTCTTTATTGCGGGATTTATCCTGGGCGAACTTTACGTCGTCAGCATCCTCCTCGCTCCGCCTCCTGCGCCTGACCACCCCGGCGTTCATTGGTCCGGCGCTCTCACGGCGATCCTTTTGTTCGGTCCCTTCGGCGGTGCTGCAGGGGGCGGCGTGGGACTGTTGGTCAGCGCATTGCTGAGCGTACTGATGCCAAAGCGCCAGACCGAAAAGGTTGAGAGGTGAAAGGGGTGAGCGGCGACTCTTACCGCGATCGTTTCAGTATCTCCTCTGCCTCTTCAGCTCCCCTTACCCAATCCACCGCTCCAGCGACGACTCCGCGGGGCCGGTCATCACCTCACCGGTGGGTGCAAAACGTGAACCGTGGCACGGACAATCCCAGGTCTCGGCCGCTCCATTCCACGATACGATACAACCGAGGTGCGGGCAGACTGGTGATAG
>CBINJX010000449.1:0-5003 GCA_966251085.1 uncultured Verrucomicrobiales bacterium | reverse complement strand
CTCAACTCGAAACTCTCAACTATTCACTTTCAGAGGGGCCGCGAAATAGCGGATCGGGAGGTGTTTGGCGGAGTCACCCGCAAGGTGAACGCCTGTTCGGCATTTTCTAGAATACAAGGCTCTCATCCCGAACTCCCTGAGTGATCTCTTCAGAAATCCTACTGCCGTTTTAAGGGGAAACGCTCGCCTGGTGGCGGGGGGCGTAGTGCTCCGACTACCGCGCGCACAGGAAATCATCTGCACGTCGTGCGAACTGTGCCGCTTTCTGCGGTCCAGGCGCGGATTGGTTGTCGAGAGGGGAAACTACAAAAAAAGACGGAGTCTCGGTAAGAGACTCCGCCCAGGAAAATGGAACGGCGTTACGCCGCGAATTTCCGATTAGTACCGGCGTGAGCCGTAACCACCGCGGTCAGAGCGCTGGGGGCGATCTTCACGAGGCTTGGCCTCGTTGACCGTCAGATTGCGTCCATCGAGATCCTTGCCATGGAGGCCGTTGATCGCAGCATTGCCTTCCGCAGCGCTGCTCATCGTCACGAAACCAAAACCGCGTGAGCGATTGGTCATGCGATCCATCATGATGACGGAATCGGTAACAGTCCCGAACTGCTCAAAGGCGTCCTGAAGGCTGGTTTCCGTGGTGTTAAAGGAAAGATTTCCTACGTAGAGTTTCATATGTGGTGAAGGAATGGACTGACCTGCTACCGAAGCTGTTCCCGAGGACCGGGTTTCAAATCACCACTGAGCGAACTCACCTGACGATCTACCAAGCAACAAACTAACAAAAGCAATCAATTCGAACGCACCTAGCCTACGCCCGCTTAAGGATTCAGCAAGGGATTATTTATCTTTTTGCAAAAGGTGAGCCGTGCGGTGGTAAGGGGGAACCCGCTGCGAGATCCTGCTGCTTACGAGTCGATGGACGTGGAGATCAGGAAGTCCATGCTCGCTAATCCCAGGAAACGTGTGACTGGTACGGGTGATGAAATCAACCTACGGCTTTTCCCGTCGCACTCCTGACATTGTAGCCGAGGAGATTGCAACGGTGCTCTCCACGAAACGTTGGTTTGAGTTCAAGGAGCTGTTTGAAGTGATTTATCGTAACCTGAAAGCCCGCAACGCAACGAATGTCGGTGAGGAGATGATGCGCTTGCGAGCCTACGAGAAGCTTCAGAAGCTGGTCTCGGCAGGAGCTGTGGAAAAGAGCCGCAAGGGATATCAGGGGATCACCGCTGGATTGACGGCATTCTTTGAGACTGCCGCGGCGCTGAAAGCAACTTATCCAGCGGTGAAAAAATCGTCGGGTGCTTGTGAGTGATATCTAACACGCAAACCTTATGGATCGAATTTCAGCTTTAGAGCAGCGTATATCCCAACTCGAGGCGAGTGTAAGCAACCTGGAAGACTGTAATCGCGGGAACGTCACAGCATTCATGCGTATGAAAGCGCAGAATTCGGCCGCGCACTCACTTCTGTTTGAAGTGACCGAAATGCACGGGCTTCCCACAGACGTGATAAGCGAACATTTTCGTGTACGCACCGCCTACTACTTGGATCGCCTGTTGTGTGATGCCGAGAAGGCAAGCCCCCAATTGGGTGCGGTGCTGGATGACAGAGAAGAGGAAGAGGTACCCGAATTTAATGGGTATCCGCCACTTTTCACCGGGAACGATCCCGACGAAGGGCTCCGTGGAGCCGGTGAGTGAATCCTAAGTAAACCACCAGAACTTCGTTCGCTGCATGACACCGAAGATGCGCCATGCACCTGTGTGGGGCGCAATTGGTTGCCAGCGGTCCAGGACTGTTCTTTACTGCAATAAATATTATGGCAAAACCCAACTACCAGTTCGAGAAACGCAAACGGGACATGGAGAAGAAGGCGAAGAAGGAAGAGAAGAAAAAGCGGAAACTGGCGGCGGCGAATGCGCCTTCAGCCGAAAACGTGGATGGCGAGGCCGCTTCCAGCGAGCCGAAGGCAGAATAGCCGGTCATCCTGAAAACGGCAGTTGAGAGTTGAGAGCAACCAACGAAGCGGGGCGCGTGAAGGCGTGGAGAAAGTCCAGCACGCCGGGGACGGCGTCGCTCCGGAGGGCGGTCGTCCTCGACCGCTCAAACCTTCCGATCCGCCGATGCACGGCTCTCAACTCGATACTCCCAACTATTTACTTTCAGAGAAGCCGCGAAATAGCGGATCGGGAGGCATTTGGTGAATTCACCCGAAAGGTGAATGTCTGTTCGGCTCTTGTTGGAGAGCAATACCCTGGGGCCGAGTTTCCTGTGTGATCTCCTCAGAGATCCAACTGCCGTTTTTTAGGTTCACAGTTCGTGGATGAGGAGAAAGTCCGCATGTGGCCCAAATGGATGGGCACACGGGCAAGTCCAAGGACAATAGTGTTCGGCAGGGCTGATGCTGAAGGGGAGCATCTCCACCTTCGGCTACGTCACGGAAGCGGTTTCCACGCGTGCGGCCTCTTCCAGGAACTGTCGGTTCATTTCTCCACGCTGTTGAGCCATGCTGACAATCTGATCACGGACTGACGGATAACGGCGCAAGAACCGGCGGAAGTCTGTCTGGTTGAGCGTTGCAAACTTACAGTAATCGATTGCCACCACATCGGCTGACCGAGGCTTGCCGCTGATCAGTGCCATTTCTCCGAAGAAATCTCCCGCCACCAGCTTGATTTGGCGATCGGCAACGGAGACTTCGACCTGCCCCGAGGAGATAAAGTAAACAGCGTCGGCCTTGTCGCCCGCCCGGATTACGCGTTCTCCAGGAGCAGCAGTACGCGGTTCAAAGTGCAACACCAGCACCTCGCGTTGTTCCGGCGTCAAACCGGAGAACAGAGGGAATCGATCCACCAATTCCTCCGGAGAGAAGGTTTTGTGCGCGGCAGACCGCTTCTCGGCAAGCTCCCGGGCCGCCTCCAATTGCATTTCCAATTCAGCAAACTGTTTGCGGCCCCACTCGCCGGCAAACTTCTGTAGCCAGGCGGTTTTACGGACAAAACCACACATCCCGTCGGCGGCAGCAAAAACCAGAGGATTGAGGGCGATGGAGAAAAGTGCCCCAGCCAGAATGAGATTCACCCCTTCAGGAGTCATCAACCCGTGTGCAACGCCAAGTCCTGCCAGGATGAAAGAGAACTCCCCGATCTGAGCCAGAGATGCTGAGACCAGCAACGCGGTAGTCACCGGGTAGCGCAGGAGCAAAACGATCGCGAACGCGATCAGAGATTTTCCGATGAGAATCAGGAGAAGTACAGTGCCGATCTTCCAGGGTTCTCGAAGGATGATTGACGGATCGAACAGCATCCCGACCGATACAAAGAAGAGAACCGCAAAGGCATCCTGAAGCGGCAACGAGTTCGCCGCCGCTTTATGGCTCAGGTCCGACTCGCTCAGGATCATGCCCGCAAAGAAAGCGCCAAGAGCAAAGGAGACTCCAAAGAGCTTTGCCGAGCCAAAAGCAATTCCCAGGGCGACTGCCAGGATGCAGAGAGTGAACAACTCACGGGATCCAGTGCGTGCCACCTGACGCAAGATCCACGGAACCACCTTTGGTCCTGCGAAAAGCGCAAGTGCCATGAAAGCGGCGACCTTCGCGAGCGTTACCCCGAGAGCCACGAGCAGCCCTCCTTTTGGTGAGTCATGCGCATGTGTATCCGCATGACCTCCCAGCACCTCAGCCAATGCTGGCAGCAACACCAGCGCCAGCACCATCACCAGGTCCTCCACGATCAGCCATCCAATCGCAATTCGGCCGTTCGAAGTGGCCACCGCATTTCGTTCCTCCAGCGCCTTCAACCTGACCACCGTACTGGCCACGGAAAGACAGAGCCCCAGGACCAGCCCGGAGCCGAAACTCCAGCCCCAGAAAAGTGCAAGCCCTGCCCCCATGGCAGTAGCAACGAGGATTTGGCCGACCGCCCCTGGGATCGCGATGCGACGTACCACCAGCAGATCATCGAGGGAGAAATGCAGGCCGACACCGAACATGAGCAGCATGACTCCGATCTCGGCTAATTGCCCGGCCATGGCGCTATCCGCTACAAAGCCCGGTGTAAAAGGCCCCACCGCTATCCCGGCCAACAGGTACCCAATTAGCGGCGGCAGGCACAATTTATTGGCAAGAAAGCCAAGGATAAATGCCAGTGCGAATCCCACGGCTACAGTGGAAATCAGCGAAATGTCATGCGGCATGCCCGCTGTATAACAGGATCACGGCCAAGCTGAAGGAGAAGAGCAGGGCTCGCTCAACATCGCTCCCGACATAACTCGGGCGGGACTCTCTTCAACAGACCAGCCGTTATTCCTTCGCTACATCACCTCTGGCCGCCAATCCCACTCAGCTTCCCACTAGCCGCACCAGCCGCTATCTAAAAACCACAGATTCAGGGAATGTGATTGCATTCGCATGACAAGCGTCCTTTTTCGAGTAGTGCTCCCCAACTGCTGCAGTTTCTCTTTTCGTAGGGTTGTTCTCGCTGCCTCTACCGCTCTCCTCCTGAATGTGCCTCCTGCCGATGCCGAGACCACGGCGGTCCTTCCCTCCGCGGATACTCCTCGCAGTTGCGCTTGACGGCCTGGCTGTGCGCCGTCGCCGGTCGAATGGAACTCCGGCACGTCTGGTCCGTTGAGAGCAACCACCGATCGGGACGCGTGAAAGCGGGAAGAAAGTACTCAGTGCTCAGTGCTCAGCTCGACTTTGGCCAAATTCGGGAGCGCTCCACGCAGGGATAACCCGGAGAAGCGGGCATTTCTTGCATGTTCACCCACGGACACGATGTTGAAAACAGAATCGTCCGGATCTGGCATCCGCCTTGTACCTCGAAGAGGTTACGTCCCAAAGCCCAGGGTTGTCCCGCGAATGCGGGAAGCTACCCTGGGTGAAAACAAACAAGCGCATCTACCCCGAAGGGGTTACGGCCTTCTCATGCGCGCCCCCTCTGGATCGAGACCATTTCTCCGGACGCAACCCCGTTGGGGTTGGCACGCCTTTTCATCTG
>CBINJX010000448.1:0-5010 GCA_966251085.1 uncultured Verrucomicrobiales bacterium | reverse complement strand
ACCCCCTTTTCATCGGCGGTCCATTCTCATGGTACGCGCATCAGGGTATCAACCTCGCGGGCACTGCGGTGAACCTGAAGCAGCGCGACTCACTGGTCCCCAATCTCCGTTCCAGCAAGACTGAGGGACAGAGCAACTTCGTGAATCCTGGCGTGATGATCGCCGGCATCGGCACGGATATCGATATCACGCCGAAACTACGCGGGTATATCAACGCCAACTACATCTGGCTGGCGGAGACGAAGCCGATCGAAGTCGCGCTACAGACAAATAAGGTCCGCTCCGAACTCGGGTTTGATGCCAGCATCGGATTCAAATACCGGCCTCTTCTCACGGATAACATCCTGATCTCGGCGGGTGTCGGCTTCTTCGTTCCGGGAGTCGGTTATCGCGATATCTACCGCCGCTCGACCGAGCGTGTGCATGGATATGGTCCTGCGGCGGAGGAGGGGAAAGTGGATGACTTCCTATACAACGGATTTGTGACCGTAACCTTCGTGTACTGAAGCTGCGGTTTCACCTCTAACGTGTTCCTGCGCTACGCGGCCGAAAAATTGCTTCTCTGCAACCTTCCTATGTTTCTGGTGCGTCTCCTTTGTGTTGTTGTCGCGGCGCTTCTGCTCCCGGCGATTGCGCCTGCACAACTGGTTCGTCAGGCCAACACCACTCTGAATCTTCCGGCAAATCTACCGTCCGCGACCGGCTACACCACTGAGAATGCGCTCGGTACATTGACGTTTGATGATCCGATCGACTTAGCCTCGCTGCCCGGGGTGGCGAACCGCCTGTTTGTAGTCGAGCGCTTCGGTAGGCTCCATATGGTGAATCTGGATACGATGACAAAGACCGTGTTCCTGGATTTGTCTGCGTATCTGACTTCTCAAAATACGCCCCTCGACTGGAACGGTGAGAACGGGTTTCTCAGCATCGCGTTTCACCCGAACTATAACCAGAACGGCTACTTCTACGTTTTCTACAGCGTCAGCATCAACTCGCAGCTGTATCAACGCGTCGCACGGTTTCAGGCGAACGGTACCCCAGGGAACTACAACGCCGCCACGAGCGCCAACGCGAGTTCTCATCAGCCGATCATCACGCAGCGGGATCAGGCATCGAATCACAACGGTGGCGATCTCGCGTTTGGACCCGATGGATATCTCTACATCTCCGTGGGTGACGAAGGCGGACAGCGCGACACCTTCAACAACTCGCGCCAGATCGCGAAAGACTTCTTCGGAGGCATTCTCCGGATCGATGTGGATCAACGGCCGGGAAGTCTGGATCCCAATTCACACGATGAGTCCAGCACCGGGACAGTGGGAGACAGTGCAATCTCCGCTGGTACCTATCGCATTCCGCCAGATAACCCGTTCGTAAATTTGCCCGCCGACCAGAACGGCAACTGCACTTATAACGGCTACACGTTTCCCAAGAACAAGGTCCGCACCGAGTGGTACGCGATCGGGCTGCGGAACCCGTGGAGAATGAACTTCGATATGCCAACCGGCAGGTTGTTTGTAGCGGATGTCGGTCAGGATGCATGGGAGGAAGTGAATATTGTGACCTCGGGTTTCAACGGTGGATGGAGCTGGCGCGAGGGTTTGCATTCAGCGCTCCCTGAACCGCAGCCGCACAACCCTCCAGCCGGCTTCACATCCGATCCTCCCATCTACGAGTACGCCCACGGGAGCGGAAACTTTCAGGGAACCAGTGTCGCCGGAGGTGCGGTTTACCGCGGCAACCGCCTCACGGAACTCTATGAAGCCTACATTTTCTGTGACACCTCAAGTGGGCACATTTGGGCGCTCAGACCGTCATCTCCCACATGGACTGCGCAGTACCTAGGGAGGGATGTAAATATGGTTTCGATCGGCATCGACCCTCGCAACGGGGATATCCTGTTCTGCGACTTTGCTGGCAATTTCGGGCAGGTTAAGCGCTTGGCCCGCACCTCTACTACCGGTACGCAGCCGCCTGCACTGCTTTCCCAGAGTGGTGCATTCTCCGATCTGAATGCGCTCACTCCACAGTCTGGCATCGTGGATTACGAACCAAACGTTTCCTTCTGGAGCGATTACGCGATCAAGCGCCGCTGGTTTTCGATCAAGAATACCACGGACAAGATCGGCTTCAGCGTGGACGGGAACTGGACGTTCCCTACCGGGATGACCTGGATCAAACACTTCGACATCGAAACCCGTCGCGGTGATCCAACTTCGCGAAAAAAGCTCGAAACGCGTTTCCTTGTGAAGACCACGACCGATGTCTATGGTCTCACTTATCGTTGGCGGGAGGACGGAAGCGATGCGGATCTCGTTCCGGAGGCTGGGCAAGATCTGACCTTTGCCGTGGAGGTAAACGGTCAGCAAGGCTCGCAAACGTGGCGTTTCCCAAGCCGGAACGAATGCCGCACCTGTCATACGCCTGTGGCTGGCTTTGCGTTGAGTTTTAATACGCGGCAGCTCAACAGGACGCACATGTATGGCGACGTGACAGGAAATCTGATCGGTGCATTGAGCAGCGCCGGATATTTCTCCACGCCTGTGACGGGAGTGAATCATCTCCCGGCTTTTGCCGCGGCCAATGATCAATCTCAAAGCCTCGAAGCACGGGTCCGCTCATACCTTGCTGTGAACTGCGTGCAATGTCATCAGTCCGGCGGCGCCGCCCTCGGCAACTGGACCGCACGCCCCGAAGTGCGGACCGATGCTGCGGGGATCATCAATGGCCCTCTCGTAAACAACGGCGGTAACAGCGCCAATCGTTTCGCTGTGCCCGGGGATGCAGCGCTTTCCATGATTCTCAAGCGATTGAAAGGGGAGGGTGTCCCGCGGATGCCGCCCCTCGGAAGCAACGAGATTGACCATGGAACAATCGCGCTCCTGACTGACTGGATCGAGAACGAGTTGCCGAACCGGCAGAGTTATATGGAGTGGCAGCAGGAGCACTTCGCATCGACCACAGATCCCGATGCTCAGCCGTTGCAAGATCCGGACAAAGATCAACGAACCAACGCATTGGAATTTCTGCAGCGTACCTCGCCGAAAGTTGCCGCGTCCGCGCCGGAATCTACCGTCATCACAGCCGTCGGTGGCATGTTCTCGCTGCAGTTCCAGCACCCGGCAAATCGTTCCTGCTTGGTGGAGACATCGAGCGATCTGCAGACTTGGGAACTCTGGGACGTGCCCGGAAATGCCCCGCTGTTTCCACGTCAGGATATTACTCGCGCCCTCATCGGGCCCGCAGATGGGCAGAAGCGATTCTTCCGGTTGAAGTTGGGGGAGCGGTGAGGCCGTGGATGGTGCCTGAGTTCACATTTGGGAGCCGTAAAGTATTCCTCGCAATGGTATGGCGAGGCTCAGCGCATTCCGTCTTTCGCGCTGAAAGCGCTCTACATGTCAGCCCAGGGCAAGACGGCGCAGCGGGCGCCGCCCTGGGTTGAGGTTTCCAATGTGCATGCACCCTGAAAGCGGTGCCAGAATCCTGGAACACAGGTGGGGTACGCCTTCTCCGGAGAACGATCATTGTGGTGCCCTTTTCAGGGCACATCCTTTCGTTCGTTTTACCCAGGGCAAGCCTTGCCTGCGCTGACGCTTCGGCATGGCTGGCCCTGGGCTGACGTGTAGAGCGCTTTCAGCGCGATCGGATCCGAGCCGGGCTTCCGAAATTTTTTCGGGCTCTTGGCGCTCCCTTTTCCTCTACATCACTTTTCAACTCGCCCTAATCATCCACTTCCGTTAATCCGCTCCCGTGCTCACCCCGAATCCGGGGGCGAGATTTTCCGGAAGTATGCGCAAAGCACTCCACCTCCTCACCGCCGGCCTTTGCGTTGGGCTCAGCTGGTTTGCCGCCACCGGTGCGGCAGAACCGTCGAAATCTGCGGCTCGCAACAACAGCAGTCCGTTGTCAGAAGGACTCGGCCCAGCGACATCCACTCCGGCGCAGCCCGTCATGGATATACCGAGGCCGGACACCGGCTTCGGTCCGACCATCTCCGTTCCTCCTGCGGTTGCCCCGACCCCTGATCCCACCTCGACCGGCCTGGGCCCTGAGGTATCTCTTGAACCGGAGTTGCCGAAAGCGCCAAAAGCCGCCCGCAGTCTGGTGGACCAGACGCACGAGCAGGCGATGTCCAAAAGCGTTGGCTGCATGGAGTGTCACACCACGACGGATTCGATCTCGATGCACTCCTCGCCAAATGTGGTGCTCGGCTGTACCGATTGCCATGGAGGCAGTGCAAAGAAAGGACTTACCAAAGAGCTGGCGCATGTGCTCCCGAAGAATCCCGAATTCTGGAAGTCCTCGGCCAACCCGGCAAACGCGACCGTGGTGCTGAACCATGAATCTCCGGAGTTCATCCGCATTGTAAATCCGGGTGACCTGCGTGTGGCGGACCAAGCCTGCGGTACGTGCCACGGCGATATCGTGAATCGGGTGGGGCATTCCATGATGAATCATGGCGCAATGCTCTGGAATGCCGCTGCGTACAATAACGGCGCGATCAATAAAAAGAACGCAATTGTCGGTCAGGCCTATGGGCAGGACGGTGTGCCGCTCCGGATCGATAATCCTTTCGAGCCAACTGCGGAAGAGACGCGCCGCTTCGGATGGCTGCCGACTC
This sequence comes from uncultured Verrucomicrobiales bacterium, assembly GCA_966251085.1. Taxonomy (GTDB): domain Bacteria; phylum Verrucomicrobiota; class Verrucomicrobiia; order Chthoniobacterales; family Chthoniobacteraceae; genus CBINJX01. Next base: position 389 of record CBINJX010000448.1, on the reverse strand, counting down.
TGATACCGCTGCCGCGTTTCAACCGTTCCCAGCCCGGCAACACGCTCCGAATTTTTGAAAAGGGCGGATTCGAGCCGCTTCAGTTAGGTATTCCGACGCTCGACGAGCCGCCGGGTAAACCAGACCGCCGCCTTTCCCCGCGTGGCATGGGCACACTGAACCGAACGGACCCGATCATTCTCGGTGCGCAGAAAACCCGCCTCCACGATCCGCTTCTCGGCTTCATGGGCTCAAACGATCGCCCCGGCGATTACCGCTCCAGCGGTTGCTCTGCCTGCCATGTGGTGTATGCGAATGACCGCTCCCCGCATAATTCCGGTTGGTGGGCGAAGTACGGGCATCAGGGACTGAGCTTTTCCAAGGACCCCACCATTCCAAAGAACGAACTT
>CBINJX010000447.1:0-5025 GCA_966251085.1 uncultured Verrucomicrobiales bacterium | reverse complement strand
TGGAGTCGAGGCGCCACGCTGATAGAGCAGTCCAATGATCGGCTCAGCGAGGAGAATCAATCCTACCGCAGAGGGGATCGTGAGAACAAAAGCGAGGCGCATCCCGCGTGCAAGAGAGCGGCGGAACCCTACCCGGTCTCCGGCAGCCACCGTCTTGGCGAGTAGCGGGAGCGTCACGGTCCCGATGGCAACGCCGAAAACACCGAGCGGCAGCTGCATGAGGCGGAAGGCATTGTTCAGCCATGTGACGGAACCGTTTTCACAGTAGGTGGCGAACGAGGTATTCACCATCACGTTCACTTGTACGGCACTGGCGGCGATCACCGCGGGAGCCATGAGGCGCAGGACAGTTTTCACGCCTTCGTCATTCCAGTGGAAATCCAGCCGCGGTCGGTATCCTACCGCCCAGAGCGATGGAATCTGCACAAGGAGCTGCAACAAACCGCCGATCAGTGTGCCAATTGCCAAGCCCATCAACGCCGCCGGCCCAAACTGGGGATCGATCCACCAGGCGATCGCAACGCCTCCGGCAATGGAGCCTATATTGAAGAAGCTCGACGCCATGGCGGGCCAGCCGAAGACATCCTTTGCATTGAGCATTCCCATCACCTGCGCGGCTAGAGAGACCATGAGGATGAAGGGAAACATGACTGCCGTCAGGTGAGCGGTAATTGCCTCGCCCTCACCACTGAAGCCCCCTGCCAGCACACTGATGAGCTGTCCGGAAAAAACGATACCCAGGATCACCAGAACGCTCATCACCACGATGGTCATAGTCCCGATTTTATTGGCCAGACGCCAAGCCGCCGGATCTCCATCGGTCTCGATCTTCTTTGAGAAGGTGGTAACAAACGCGGTGGACAGTGCCCCCTCCGCGAAAAGGTCGCGCAGGAGATTCGGTACCCGGAAGGCTGTGAAGAAGTAGCCGAGCGTCGCGGCTGGCCACAGGGCATTGAAGATCACCTCCCGTGCAAGGCCGAGCACCCGGCTGCACATGACCGCAAGGCCAACTATACCAGCGGCTCGGGTATTGATTTTTCGCGACGCCCCCGAAGCGGGAGCAGGAGCTGGAGCAGACTGTTCGGCAACGTTGGACATCGGCAGGAGCGGGATCAAACGCGAGGAACTCGATCGGGGCAACCGGGAGTTTCGTCCCGGTACTATCTTCTTTGGAAATTCGTAGCTGTGTTCTTCAGTGCACGGCTCACCGCTTTCCAGCGATGAAGCACAAAAGAAAACCCGGACGGGAAGCCGTCCGGGTTTTCTGAGATACGACGGAAAGTTTCGCCCTCTTACCGCGCAGTGACCTGCTGACCAGGAATTCTATGGATCGTATTGTAGATCTCCTGATCGATCACTTTGCCGTCCGCAGCGTTGATCTTATAGCGAATCTTCATCTGCATGACCGGAACTCGATCCTCAAGGTCGATGCTGAGCGTCTTTTTGTCAGGCGAGAGTTTGAGGCTCTTGATCAGCACCAGATCGCGGCCCCTCTTCTTCGGGTCTAGTGCGGAGATGTCAGGTGATCCGTAATTGCCGGACCAGAGGTAGTTCCACTGTTCAACGCTGAAATTCTCCGCATCTAGCGCAGATTTCTCATCCAGGGGACCTGTAAACGTGAGATCCACACCTGTACTGGTCACTTTGAGACCGATCGGCATCGTCACCGGCCGGCCCGTGTAGCGGACGCGGTAGAAACAACCATCCTTGGCTGCATTGGTCTGCCACACGCGAAGACCGCTGACGTAGAGTTGCCCGTCCTTTGGATTGAACTGGCCGCGCATGATGCCGCTGGAAAATTTGATCGGAAACCTCACCAATCCGCCCTGTGTGACACCGTCCACCGTCTCATGGAGGACATTGAAGAGCGTGCTCTTGCCGTAGCTCATGTGGAGCATCTGCCCTCCCAGAGGTCCCCATTTTTCCCCTTTCGGAACCCAGACTTCACCGCCCGGGGAGTTGTCCACCTGCATCGGAATCCAGCACAGCGGAACATCGTACCCCTCGACGGGGACCGGACTCTGAGCCTTTCCCCAGAACTGCTCATTATACTTTGCCTGATCTTCCTGGCTGCTGGGGTTCGCCTTGAATTCCTTTCCATCTACGGTCTTGAAGGTCATCTCGCGATGTGCGGCGGTGACCATCCCGTAGAAACCGCCCGGCTTGACCATGTTCAGGCGGTTTGCCGGCATCCAGTGTCCCTGGTTATCAGAAACGGAGAGTTCATTCCCCGGTCCCATTCCGAGGCCATTCGGAGCGCGAAGACCGGTCGCAAAAACCTCGAGTTTGCTGCCATCCTTGCTCACCTTGAGCATGCAGCCTTGATGGGGACTCGTGACGGTCGGAGTCCAAGGCGCCCCCTTGGCATAGTAGAAGTTGCCTTCGCTATCGGTTTGAAGATCGAGTGCGAACTCGTGGTAGTTATCCGTGACTACGGAGTCGTTGTTGAAATTCTCATAAAAGTCCGCCTCCCCGTCCTTGTTGATATCATGCAGGCGGGTGATCTGATCGCGGCCAAGGACATATACCTTGCCATCCACGATTTTTACTCCGAGCGGCTGAAAGAGGCCGGTGGCAAAGCGCTTCCACTTTACATTCTCCAGCTTCTCGTCCAGTCCCGAGACAATCCAGACATCGCCACTGACCGAAGCCAGCGCTGCGGTGCCATCAGGAAAGAAATCGTGTCCACCCGGGCGGAACCAAGAGTTGAACGGATTGTCCTCTGGCAACGTGATTTCATCCGCAACATACGGCTGATCCTCCGTGCCGAGTGTCCCTTTCGTCACCAAAGGAGCTCCCCACTGAGCTTTACCGCCCTTCGTGAGCGCAGCGAGATCCGGCAACTGGGTTGGCTTCGCGAGATCTGTCATCTTCGGCATCTCTGATTTCATGCCGCTCCAGATGGCGACTTGGAACGTTGCAGGTGCGGAAAGAGCCGGTAGATCCAATACAACACGCCCATTGGTGGTGGCGCGGAATTTCGCTCCCTCTGGAAGGCTGTTTCCACCGATCGCAATTGCCGTAGTCTGGGTCGAATCAACCTTACCCTGCTCAGAAAGGATCGCACCATTAGCCTCTGCGCTGCCGCTCGCACCTGGCATATCGCAGATCAGGAGGGACTGAGGCTCCGTTGTTTTTCCAATCTGGATTGTCCGGGTAAACACACCCGCTCCTTCGCGTTTTTCATACCCTGCCAACTCCAGCACAGGAGTTTGCCCCACAGTGTAGTGAAGGATTGTCTTTCCCTCGTTTACATACAGTCCCTTCCATTTGGCCATTTTTGCAGGGAGGCTTCCCTGATGCCGCTCACGCGGATCATCCGTGATCTCCCCTGCTTTGGCCCAACCAGGAGCATAGGATGTCGAAAAAGAGACCTTACCATTTGGTGTGATCTGTCCTTCCAAGCCACCACGCCCACGCGGAATATTAACGAAGCCGCCAGTCCAGGCAGCGCTGATGCGCATCAACTCGGGATCGAAGAGCACTGTTGCCTCCACCTCGCCGCTCCCGACTTTGATAGCAATTCCCTTTGCGGTGACCTGATCTTTGATTTTGAAGGTTCCGGTATGGAATGGACCGAGGTCCATCATGTCCCATTTCAGCTCAGGCCGTGGTTTCCGAGCTTGGGCAAGAAGCACCGGGGGGGCAATAACGGTGCTCAGGATGACGGCAGAAGCAACACGGGCGCAAAGCCCACGTCCAAGGGGGAGTGTGAACATAGCACGGCTACATACCGCCTCACGGCATGATGATGCAACCGTACTTCGCTTTCGGGCTTATTTCCGTTCCAACTAACCGACGTGTCCGTTCTGTCCGCGCTGACGAAGCGCATGATCGACCAGCACCAACGCTGCCATTGCTTCCACCATGGGAACAGCACGAGGCAGAACGCACGGATCATGGCGTCCCCGAGCCTTCAGCTCAGTTTCCTCCCCAGAAACGGTCACTGTCTTCTGTGGACGGAAGATAGTTGCGGTTGGCTTAAATGCCACACGGAAGAAGATCGCCTCCCCATTACTGATTCCACCCTGGATTCCGCCCGAGCGGTTCGTTTCCGTCCGCACGCGACCATTCTCCATATAGAAAGCATCGTTGTGCTCAGAACCACGGAGCTTCACTCCTTCAAAGCCGGAGCCCACCTCAAACCCTTTCGACGCCGGCAGACTCATCATTGCCTTCGCCAGATCCGCTTCCAATTTGTCGAAAACCGGCTCACCGAGTCCCGGAGGCACACCACGCACCACACATTCGATCACACCGCCGACGGAGTCTCCCTCACTGCGGATCTGCTTAACGAAATCGATCATCTTCTCTGCCATCACAGAGTCCGGACAGCGAACGATATTGCTTTCCACCTGCTCAAACCGAACCGTCGCCGGATCCACCTCCGCCTGAAGAGCATGGATCGACTTTACGTAAGCCACTATTTCCAGCTCCGGGCAAAGTGCAGCGAGCACCTTTTTCCCAATCGATGCCGCAGCTACACGACCGATCGTTTCTCGTGCTGAAGCTCGCCCCCCGCCCTGCCAGTTCCGGATTCCATACTTCGCCTGATACGTATAATCCGCATGGGAGGGGCGGAATGCCGTTTCCATTTCCCGATATGCTTCCGGCCGCGCATCCTTGTTCATGACTGCGACGCAGATCGGGGTTCCGGTCGTTTGTCCTTCGAATACTCCAGAAAGAATTCGGCACTGATCCTCCTCAGCCCGAGGAGTTACAATTTCACTCTGCCCCGGCCGACGCCGATCCAGATCCTTTTGAATATCGCCTTCATTCAATGGAATACGAGCCGGGCAACCATCAACCACTACCCCGACTCCACCACCGTGCGATTCTCCCCAAGTGCTAATGCGGAAAGCTGAGCCGAAGTGACTGGACATATAAAACGAGCCGCGAACACTAAGTGCCCTCCGACATCGGGCGCAAATGATAATCCAGAAAAAGGAGAATCATGCAGGGAGGGTTAGGGCATTTGCACGGGATCTGTTTAAGCCGCTACTGCGATGCTCTCGGCCGAGGAAC
>CBINJX010000446.1:0-5027 GCA_966251085.1 uncultured Verrucomicrobiales bacterium | reverse complement strand
TCGCCGCGCTCGAGCCGCATTTCGAGGAGCGTCTGTACCGGGCGCTCGACCTGAATCTGCATCGGTATGTCGCGCTGAAGCTGCTCCGCAAGGAGTACAGTACAAACCCGGAATTCACCCGGCAGTTCAAGCACGAGGCGGCGATTACCGCGCTGATCAATCACCCTAACGTGGTGAAGGTCTATTCCAGCGGATCGGATAACAACCTGCTCTATATCGCCATGGAGCTGGTGGATAAGGGGTCGCTGGATGATCTGATGACACAGGAAGAGCGTGTGACCGAGGTGCAGGTGCTCGATGTCGGCATCCACATCGCGCAGGGGCTCAACGCTGCACTGGAGCGCGGCCTGATTCACCGCGACGTAAAGCCAGGCAATATTCTCTTTGCAGATACGAGAGGGGCGAAAATCGTAGATTTCGGTCTCGCGGTACCGGTCGATCAGGCAGGAACGATCGGAGGCGAGATCTGGGGAACGCCGTACTACGTGGCGCCGGAAAAACTGGATGGCAGGCCGGAGGATTTCCGGAGCGATATGTACTCGCTCGGGGCGACACTTTTCCATGCTGTCGCAGGCAAACCGCCGCACGACGCGGAGGATGCTTCGATTTCTGTTTTGCGGGAGATCAAAAGGAAGCCGGTGAATCTCCGGGCAGTCGCACCTGAACTTTCTAACGCGACGGTGTATGCGATCGAGCGCACCCTGCAGCACGATCCGGCTCAGCGGTTCCAGAGCTACGAGGACCTGATCAAACATCTGGAGTACGCAAAGGCGGAGCTTCGCGCTCCGAAGAGGGTGTCGATCGCTACCGGAAAAAGGGTAGTCGCCAAACAACCAAAGCGGACGAACTGGATGGTGCCGGGAATGGCGGCAGCAGTGGTGCTCGGTGCCGCTGTTGTATTCACGCTTCGAAACGGCATTTCCAGCTCCCGCAAGTCAACGGACCAGTCAACCTTGGAAGTCGCGGCTCGGGCGGAAAGCATAAAGGAGCGGTACGAAGCGGCTCGGCAGCAACTCATCAATGGCAACGCCGCCGAGGCGGCAGCGGTATTTCGAGCCTTGGAATCCGAGCCGAATCTCACTGAACCGCTGCGCAGCTGGGCTGGTTTTCATGCGGGTATGGCTTGGACCATTGCCGGCAAACTGGAGGAGGCGAACAAGGATTGGCAAATTCTCCTCGATCGCGGCTTGTTCACAGACAATCCGGAAGATCAGAACCTCGCGGAGTTCTTCATTGAAACTGCGCGCCGGGCCAGCGGCGAGGATCCGGTCGAGGGGAGCGTGGCGGATGAATATTCTAAGGTTTCTTTCGAACCGCTCGCCCTCCTTGCGCTCGGTGCAAAGAATTGGGCACTCGGCGCGTTTCCTGATGCGAAAACATTGTTCAACGCATTTGTCCTGGCACAACCAAGCGGCGGAAATGCATGGATTGGAGAATACCGTCCGCTCGCCGCAGCGTATGTGAGCGATCTTGCGGCATATGAGAGAATTGACGCGAAATCCAAAGCGGCAAAAACGGCAGACGAGAAGAAAGCCGCAGCGCCGGAGATGAAGGCGTTGCTCGACAGGAGGAAGTTGAAAGGTCTGCTGGCGGAACGCGCTGCCGAACGAGTGAGCAAGATGGAGCAGGAAGTCGCCGCTGTCCTGGAGGCGGAGGATCGAATGCGCACGCAGCAGGAGGAGGCGGATGCCGAAGCACTCGCCGAAGCGCAGTCAAAGGCAAACCCGCTCGCCATGCAGTACAAGTTTGGCGAGGCGCGAGTTGCTTTGGCTGCGGCCACGGTCAGCAGCGAGAAAGGCCGCCGGGAAAAGGAGGCGCTGTTGAAAAAGACGGAGTGGCTGTCGCTTTTCAAGGCACAGCTGGTAAAAGACTTGGCGGCAACAGGCTACCCCGCCCCCATTCAAAAGCGGGGCGGCGTTCAACTCCCAAGCGTGAGCCGCGCGACGGAAAATCACGTGGAGATCAAGACTCCGTACGGATCACTCCCCGTCCTCTGGGCGGACATTACTCCGGATAGTGTCTTTGCAATGGGCCGCGCTTTCCTTCACCCGAACCTCCCTCCTGAGCACCTCGCAAGCCGCAAGTGGTTACTAGGTGTGTACGCCCTCTTCGCAGGCAAGGACGCCGAAGGACGAGCCTTGGTAACGGAAGCGGCTCAGGTGAAGCCCGAGTATCAGCAACTCCTGCCAATCCTTGCGATTGTTCCTGCGGAGTAGGCGTGATCGGAGTACCAGGCGCGAAGCGGCTCTCGCAGGAGTGCGCTTTAGTTTCTTTCGCCTCCACACCATGCACGTTTGAAGATCTCTACTCCTTCAACGAGCAGCACCGTCGCACCTCAACAGTAGATCCATCCGCGACAAACGCGGAGAAGTGAGGCGCACGCAACGGCCCCATCCATTCAGGTCCGTACAGCGCACCGATGTCGCAATCGAACTGAACATCGGTAGCCCGCCAGGCATGCCAGGGTGCATGCCGCACCTCGTACTCCACCGTGCTGCCGTCACGCTGGGCTGTGTAGCCCCAGTAATGCTCGAAAATGAACTCTTCTGGAGAGCCGGGAGCCAACGGAAGCGGCATTCCATCGACGCGTGCAGCCAGCGTGTTCCAACTGCGCCCCATTTTCCACTGATACTCCAGCGAGCCTTCCTTGCTTTCGTCCAGTTCCACACGGTGCCGCATTGGGAGGGCGACGTACGGCTCGTTGTAGAAGATCCGCGCGACCGTGGCGATGGCGAGGCGCGGAACGATCTCTTTCACAAACACAACACCACGCCGCCAACCGTCGGAAGTGCGCCGACGGACGTAAAAGCGGAGATTTACTTCGTCGAAATTCCGATGGAACGGAATGCAGCAGCCAAACACTCGGGTATTCAGGAAGCGGAATCCCACCATACTTGCGAGTGTCTTACCTTCCCATTCATCGAGTTCCGTTCCGCGCGGGAGATATCTCCTCAGAAGCACCGGATCGACCACATAGTTCACCATCAGCAGCGCCCGCCATTCGGCCGTGAGGAAGAGTCGCGCTTCCTCTTCCCCGGCAGCTTGTACTTTGCGCATATCAGCAGCCATTAACCCTGTGAGTCTGGAACCGGCATCGGGAGCGGTGCAGACGTTTCACGCTTCCGTGGAAGAAATGCGCAGCGCATCTCGGCAATGAGCAATCGTTGGAACGCCTTCATCAGCAGCTTTCCAGAGGTGCCATCCGGCAGGAAGCCACCGACGAGGAGACGCCAATCCGCGTTCCGGTTTCCATAGACACCAGCTGCAATCTTCTTCTGTGCAAGGGCGGTCAGGCGGCGGTTGAAGAAACGCATGAGTCTGTGGACCACGCGCCCCGGAACGCCGTCGAAAGGGAAGAAGTCAAACTGGCGTGTAGGATCGCTGTACACCTGACGCACGGGCCCCAGGTGATACGTGGCGATATCGTGCAAGAACGCAGCCGCCATCAATTCTGCATCGCCAAGATAGTAATACTTATCCTGGTAAATCGACTCGAACCATGCGCGGTAGCAGAAGGCAAAGCGATCATTCCAACCCGCGATTGCCTCGCAAACGTCCTCACCTTCCAGGGAGCGCGCCACTAGGGAATGCGCGCCATGTGCGGTGAAGGAGCAGAAGTCCAGCCCTGGACTATAAAGCGGATCGATGAAGCCGGCGGCATCGCCTGCCAGCACCCAGCCATCCCCCGCGATTTTCTCACTGTAGTACGGCAACGCCGAGTAAGCGCGTTGATCCCCGGCAATCGGCTGGGCTTCTCCAAGGATCTCCCGTCCTACGGGATGTGAACGGAAATGCGCCTGCAGCCTCTCGCCAATGGTTCCACCTTGTGGCGGTTCGAAAAGCCGGCTGTCGTAAACGAGGCCAATGCTTACGTCGCCGCCCTTTAGCGGAATGATCCAGCACCACCATCCGAGTCCCACGAGATGATTGGTAGCCCAGCCGCGCGCGGTCTTCGTGGCCTCGGCCCAGCAGGGATACTTCTTCCGGAGTTCATGCCCGTCCCAATCGCGCACTCCGGTGAAACGAGCCCATAGGGAGTTGATCGGGTGTTCGGTTAGCGGTTTGAAATGCCCGAGCTTACGCGCAATCGTCGCCACTCGGCCGCTCGCATCCACCACCCAGCGTGCAATGACGTTCCGGGTCTCTTCGCCCACTTTGATCTCAGCCGTATTGGACCCAACACCACCGAGATCCAGCGTGCTCAACTTGGCTGGACGCCAGAGTTCGCATCCTGCCTGTACGGCCAATTTCAGCACATGTTCATCCAACGCCGCCCGGTCCACCTGGAATCCCGGCAACCTTGAGTTGTACCGCGCTCCAAGTTCAGCGCAGCGCTCGAAGGATTCATCCGGTGTGCGGGCAAACCACATGCGCAGTCCCTGCTTCGGAAGCTGATGATGCCCCAGATAGTTCGTCAGGCCCAAGACTCGTGTGAGGAAGCACGAGCTGACTTCCGTCGTGGATTCCCCCACCTTTCGGTCGAACTCCCCTGCTTTCTCCACAATTAAGATTCGCCAATTGGGATTGCGTCGCTTCAGGAGTAGCGCGGTGGAAGCGCCGGAGAAAGCACCGCCGATGATGAGCACGTCGAAAGTCATGGCCGACGGAGGATTAGCCGAGAGTCACGCCTTTCGCAACGTGCACGCGAGAGAACGGATTGCATCGAATCTGCACCGATTTCTGTTCGCAAAAAAGTTTCAAAAAAGAGTTGCGGGTTCGCGGTGCTACCCCTAGTTTTCACGCCTCCTCAACGGAGCCTTAGCTCAATCGGTTAGAGCGCTGCCCTGTCACGGCAGAGGTTGCGGGTTCGAGTCCCGTAGGCTCCGCCACTCACTCGAGTGGCGGTTCACAACGACGCAATATTCTAGATGTCGTGTATTTCCACCAAACTTTTGCGGCTTTGATCTGCACCGGCGTGGTCTGAAACTTTTTCTGATTTCTATCAAAAAAGAGTTGCGGGTTCGCGGTGCTGCCCCTAGTTTTCACGCCTCCTCAACGGAGCCTTAGCTCAATCGGTTAGAGCGCTG
>CBINJX010000445.1:0-5040 GCA_966251085.1 uncultured Verrucomicrobiales bacterium | reverse complement strand
GAGCAGGGTTGGTCGCTCAAGAAGCTCCACAAGCTGATCATGATGTCGAAGGTGTATCAGCTCAGCAGCCATATGATTCCGGCTACAAAGGCATACGAGGCCGTTGATCCTGAGAACCGGCTGCTCTGGCGTGCAAACGTCCGGCGCTTGGATTTCGAGGCAATTCGTGACTCTCTGCTCACCTTCAGCGGCCGTCTCGACCGCACTCTCGGTGGGCAACCCGTCAACCTGACGGATGAGCCATACTCCTATCGCCGAAGCGTTTATGGATACATTGATCGCGGCAATCTGCCTGAATTGATGGCCCATTTCGACTTCGCGAATCCGGAGATGCCGAACAGCGCACGCACGACGACAATCGTGCCGCAACAGGCGCTCTTCCTGATGAACAGCCCAATGGCTGTGGATGTTGCCCGGCGAGTAATCGCGCGACCTGAGTTCCAGACAGCGGGATTGGATGTCCGCCGTGTGAACGCGATCTACAATATCATGTTCCAGCGGCAGGCGACAAAGGAGGAGATTGATCTCGCGATCAAGTTCATCACCGAGGAGAACCGCAAGCACATGGAGGTTGTTGCTGAAACCAAGGATCTTACTGCGAGAGCGCAGAAAATGGTCGAGAATCAGTATAACAACATGATGAATCGCAACGACGGATCGAAGGCGATTCAGAATGAAGGACAGCTCGTTGAGCGGAAGCCGCTGACGCCATGGGAAACCTACGCGCACGCGTTGCTCTTCTCGAATGAGATGACCTACGTGAATTAACTTGGGCTGGTTACCCACCCCGAAAAACCAAAAGGGCGCGGCGAAAGCAGCGCCCTTTCTATTTTCCTGCGCCTGCAGCTGGGCGAGGAAACTTGGCTATTCGTTCATTTTCCGACGGCGAGCAGGTGTGTGAAGGTGCGGATGAACATACGGCCGTTTGCGATCGCAGGCGTAGCGAAGGATCCTTCCCCAAGTGGAATCCGAGCAACTCGTTCGAATTTATCGCCGGCTTTCAGGACAACGAGGTCGCCCCGCCGGGTAGCATTTACCAAGTATCCGTTCACGCAAACCGGGGAACCGTAAAAGGGACCTTCCACACGCTCGCTCCAGACCTGCTCATTGGTCTCGGCATTGAGACAAGTAACCAACCCATTCTCCTTCCAGAGGAAGAGATACTTTCCGAGAGCAAGAGGACTCGGAACATAGCCGCCTACCCGGATAACCTCATATACTTTACTCGGTGCTGAGCCATCGATCCCAGGGCGAATAGCATACACAAAACTCTCCGACTGGCCTTCACCACATTGCGCGATGATCAAGCCGTCCTCGGTTACCACTGGAGATGCTACGCACCGCTTCGGGAGCAACTTTGGAAGGTCCCAGTTCACCTTGCCCGTTTTCGGATCGAGGCTGGTCATGCCAGAAGTCCGGTTGATCAGGATCAACTGCGGCTTTCCGTTCTTGGGGGTGTAGATACAGGGCGTAGAGGCCGTAGAGGTTGAGCTCTCCCGTTCCGTTTTCCAGCGCGTTGCACCGTCTTTTGCATCGACGCAAATCGTATAGCTCCCCTTCCCGTCCGTAATCTCCTGGCTGAAATCGAGAATCACCGTGTCCTCGAAAACGATTGGCGACGAACCGGCGCCATGTTGAGCGACGAAGCCTCCGAGTTCCTTTTTCCAGATCTCGCGGCCCGTCTTCTGGTCCACTGCCGCAAGCCACGACTGCTCGGGCGAGCTCCACCACACGTACACTTTCTCCAAATCCACGGCCGGAGATGCACTGGTGTAGGAGTTATCCGCGTGCTGGCGAAATGTGCTTCCGTCCCATTCGCACTGCCATAGAACCTTTCCGTCCGCCTCATCCAGGGCGAGAAGCGTTCGTTTGTTTGTCTCTGAGGGAGTTGCAGTAACAAACACCTTTCCGTTCGCAATCACCGGCGAGGAATGTCCCTTGCCCGGAAGTGATGCTTTCCAACGGATATCACTTTCGGAGAATGGAATTGGCAGGTTCGGAGCGGATGCAATACCCGAGCCGTTCGGTCCACGAAAGCGTCCCCATTCCAGCTCGGCAGCCTCGCTCGAGACCAAAGGAAATGAGCTCGCGAGTAGCGCAGCTATTCCGAATTGAAGTGGTGTGTGGTAAACGCGAGAGGTGGGGGATTGATTTCGCATACAAGCAGAGTCCATCGGTTCTACATCACGAGATGTGTCAAAGCTGAAGCCGTCTGTGGGATAGGGATTAGATGCGAAATTACACGTTTGCCATGAAGCTCGTTCTACAAGCGCCCCCGGGGTGGAGGGACGACCGTTTCCGTGCTGATTCCAAACAGCCGCGGGGCAAAGTTTCATTGCGAAGCACCTCACTGATCAATTAGTCCCCGCCCCATGCCTCCAATTCGGGTTCTGGTCGTTGACGACCATTTCGTTGTACGCAGCGGCGTCGCCACGTCGCTCTCGATGGAGAAAGACTTCGAGGTGGTAGCCGAGGCGGATTGTCACGAGCAGGCACTCGCCGCGTTTCGCCACCATCGTCCCGATGTCGTACTCATGGACCTCCGACTGCAGGGCGTGAACGGAATCGAGTCCACCGCAATTCTCTGCCGGGAAGCAGGAAGTGCCAGAGTACTCATGTTCACGACATTTGAAGGCGACGATTACATCTACCGTGCCATGCAGGCTGGAGCGCGGGGCTATCTCCTCAAGTCCGCACCTCGTGAAGAACTGATCGGCGCTATCCGGTCGGTCGCTGAAGGAGGACGCTATATCCCGCCCGCCATGGCGCACCGTCTTGCGGACCGAGTAGCCGGCCCGGATCTCAGTGCCCGTGAACTCGAGGTCTTGCGATTCATCAGCCAGGGGCGAAGCAACAAGGAAATCGCTTCCGCTCTGGGAATCTCCGACGAGACCGTAAAGCGTCACGCCAGCAATCTTTTTGCAAAACTTGCAGTCAGCGACCGCGCCCAGGCTACTGCGGAAGGCATCCGGCGCGGCTTCCTTCAGCTCTGAAGGTTCGCGCGATAGCAGCGATTACCGGACTGCGCTGATTCGACGCATAGGCAACATTTGTACATCACCCAAACGGGGGATCGGAGAATAGCCCGAGTGCCGGCGTGCACCGCGGGCGATCTTTGGCATTCTAGGGTACGTGAAGCGTTTCTCCCCTGCTCTTCTCGCCGCGTCACTTTCAGTGCTCACGCATTCGCTTGTCGCACATGGCGCGTACACTGACGATGTTCTCGCCGACAAACCGGTCGCCGCCTGGCATTTCAACGAAATCTCTGAAAATCAAATAGCACCTTCGGGAGGATTATCCACGCCTGCCCGCATTCAGGGAAATCTCTCCCTCATTCCCGGACCGAGACCGTCGCCATATCCGGCTTTCGCAAGGACGAACAATGCGATAGCGATCCGCCAGGGCACTTGGCTCCGGGTGTCCGATCCTGGGGAGAAGAGTCCGCTCGATTTCGATCTCGGCGATACCATCACTCTGGAAGCATGGGTCAGCGTGGATGAGATCAATGATGGTCAGCAGATTTACATCTTCGGAAAAGGACGGACCAAGGCGGCAGGAACGAACCAGAACTACGCACTTCGACTGCGTGGTGTGGATGGCACTGGCTGCGTCAGTTTCCTTTTCCGCGACAGCCGCAACCGAGGGGGCGGAGATCTGGGCTGGCATCGCTGGACCACAAAAAGCGGCGTTGCACCTCACAGTGGATGGCACCACGTCGCGGTAACCTACACGTTCGGACGACCGGACAGTATCCGCGGATACGTCGATGGAGTGGAACTGCATGGCGCCTGGGATATGGGCGGTCCTACCGAACTCGGTCCCGTGGTGGACAATGACGAGTTGTGGATTGGCTCATCCATGGGGGGATCACCCAACGCCACTTTCAAGGGGGCGATTGATGAGGTCGCGATCTATCGAAGCGCTCTCTCACCCGAGAGGATTGCATCACGGTTTGTCCATACCGGTGAGATTGCCCCATCCATTTCCCTTACAGATCTGCCCAAGGATCGGATCCGTGTCGAAATCCTTGAGTGTCTGCAGAAGCCGACGACTGAAGACCTGCTCGCTGAGGCCAACGCGGGTGGAACCGACGCATCAACTATCGGTGCCCCGGTAGCTCCGATCGACGCCTCATGGAGTTCGCCGCCGGATGTGCGCACGGAGATATACGAGGAGAATGCATTTGGCTTCGCCCTGGTCCCCAGCAAGTACTCGGAGCGCGGAATCAAAATCGATCGATCGTCGCCATTCATGATCCGCGCCTCTGGTGCCATCACGCTCCCACCCGGCGAGCACCGTCTCCTCATCCGCGCGCTCGGCGGCTCGCGTCTGGCAGTCGATGGACGGGTGGTTGCCACGACCAAATTCATTACCCGGCGTTATTCAGACAACGAAGAGGTTCCGGATCAGGCTGCTCAGATGCTCGTCTCTGGAGTACGCATGCTTCCTTCCGGCCACAGCGAAGCTCTTGCAACCATTCGCGGCGACGGACAACCGCACGTGATTACCCTCGAAGCTTTCGTCGGCGGAAAAAATCTCCGTCCAGAGACCGGTGAACTCTCCGTGAGCATCTCCACGGATGGCGACCCCTTCCGGCTACTCACTCCCCGGGCCGAGCACACGCCGTTGACGGACCAGACCCGCAACATCCTCAGCCGCGAGAACATCGCCAAGACGAAGCCGGGCGTGCGCATCATCAACTGCGCGCGCGGCGGCCTGATCGACGAGGCGGCACTGAAGGATGCGCTCGACAGCGGCCAAGTCGGCGGTGCGGCGCTCGACGTGTTCGAGACCGAACCGGCCAAGGAGTCGCCGCTGTTCGGGACGCCGAACTTCATTTCCACCCCGCACCTCGGCGCATCGACCAGCGAAGCGCAGGTCAACGTCGCCATCCAAGTCGCGGAGCAGATGAGCGATTTTCTGCTCTTGGGCGGTGTCACCAACGCCATCAACATGCCGTCCCTGTCGGCCGAGGAAGCGCCGAAGCTGAAGCCCTACATGGCGCTGGCGGAGAGTCTGGGGAAACTGGTCGGCCAGGTG
>CBINJX010000444.1:0-5043 GCA_966251085.1 uncultured Verrucomicrobiales bacterium | reverse complement strand
CGGATGCAATGGTGGCGCACTGATCTCTGCGCCAGCCCCACCTCTCACCTCTCACGCCCCCGGCGGTCGGCGGCGCGACCGCTCTACCGCCGGTAGTATCAGGCAGCTCTTTAGTCGGTATTCCTCCACACCTATTTTCCGCGAACCGGCCAGTCCTCGGATTCACTCCTGGCCGTTTTCAGAAACTCCTCGATCTTCGCAACAGTCTCGGGATTCTTCGTGGCAACATCAGTTGTCTCACGGAGGTCCGACTGCAGGTCATAGAGAACGATCGGAGCGTCTGCGCCGTTGCGGATTCCTTTCCATCGGCCCTGATACAGCGCTGCCTGATTGAATCCACGCTCGTGGAATTCCCAGTAGAGAAACTCGTGCTTCTTCTGTTCTTCAGCCTGGCCGAGCAGTGCGGGGAGGAGGCTGATCGATTGTCGATCCTCTGGCATCTTCGCTCCTGCGAGTTCCGCGGCGGTTGCCATCAGGTCGCCGAAATATCCGACATGCGTCGATTCCGTGCCTGGGTTGATCTTGCCAGGCCACCAGGCGATGAATGGTACACGGATCCCACCATCCGTCAGGTCACGCTTGTATCCACGCACCGGGCCTGACGGCTTGAACAATTCGGAATCGTGATTGCTCTCCTTGTGAGGACCGTTGTCGCTGGTGAAGATGACGAGCGTCTTCTCTGCAATCCCCTGCTTCTTCACCTCGCTCAGCAGTCGCCCCACATAGCTGTCGAGCAGCGTAATCATTGCCGCATGACCTTTTGTCGAATTGGACCATTCCTTGTCCGCATACGGACCATACTCCGGCACATTCGCGCCGTCCTTCAGCGCTCTCGCTCGTTCATTGTTTGCATGGGGAATTACCGGCGACCAGTAGAGGAAGAACGGTTTGTCCTTGTTCTCACCAACGAATCTAACGGCTTCCTGAGTGAACAGCTCGTCTGCGAATTCCACGGCTTTCGTGGCATAGCCCGCACCCGTAGGGCCAACCGGCACGATTTCGTTTGAAAGGGTAACCTTATCCTGATTGCGCCAGAGGAAACTCGGGTAGTGGTTATGCGCGTGGGTTTGATTCAGATATCCAAAGAAATAGTCGAATCCGTGTTTCCACGGCAGCCCTGGTTCGCCTGTGCCAATGTCGCCGAGTCCCCACTTGCCGATTAGGGCGGTGGTGTACCCCGCGTCCTTCAGTACGTTCGCAACGGTGATGTCCCCGGGGCGCAGCGATTGTGCAAGCAGGTTTGCATTTCCCGCATTGCCACGTACGCGGGTGCGGCCGTGATGTTGCCCAGTCATGAGGACAGATCTCGATGGAGCGCAGACGGTCGCCCCCGCATAGAACTGTGTGAATCGCCGTCCCTCACGCGCCATACGGTCGATCTGCGGCGTCTGGATCAGTTCCTGCCCATAGGACCCAAGTTCGCCATAGCCGAGGTCGTCGGCCATGATCCAGATGATATTCGGTCTTTCGGCTGCACTGGCAGCCACAGCCGTCAGTGCGAGAACGGCAGCAAAAATGAAGCGCTTCATTTGGGGGTCGGGGGATTGAGAATGAGGCCGGCAGCTACTCGCGCCTCACATACTCGAGGGCCAGTCGAACTGCCGGGCTTTATAACTATCGGCATAGCCTCCCCCGGGGAATCAGGCAATCCGAGAGCGTCTCGCTCATTGGGCGCAATTTGCTCTCCCGGTGCCTTTTCTGACTTTTGTCACATAGCAGATATCATTCCACCTTGGCATAGGGTCATCCCCGTGGTAGTGTTATATCTTAGGAGATCAGCCTCCTATTCCACCCTGCCCATGGCCATCGCCAAAAAGCTCTGCTTGATTATCCGTCCGACCGCTGAACACGGCTCGGATTCCCGCAGAAGATCCGACCTGCTTCTTCGGTACCTGGTAACACCCGCTTTGGAGGAATGCGGTTATCTCCCCGTGCGCGCTGACAAGATCTCCGAACCAGGAGTAATCACCAGCCAGATCATCGAGCATATTGTCGATGAGCCACTAGTCGTGGCCGATCTCAGCGGATTGAAGGCAGAAGTTTTCTATGCGTTAGCTCTGCGGCATGCTGCACGTAAGCCTCTCGTACAGATTGCAAAGGTCGGGGAGAAACTTCCGTTTGATACCCCCGGCATGAACGTCGTTGCTGTCGATCACACCGATCTGGAAAGCGTGGATAAAGCAAAGGTCGAGATCATCAAGCAGATTAAAGCGACAGAGGGCAAGAGACCCGAGGAGATCGATTCGCCGGTTTCTGTCGCAATGCAGCTAAAACTTATGCGTCTCAATGGCGAGACCGGGGAGCGCTCGCTGGTGGAGGTACTTTCGTTCATGAACGATTTGCGCAATGATCTCTGCAGCCAGCTTGCCGCGATCGAGAGACGAATCTCCGACACTCACTCGATTACCGCATCCCCGGATCTGACGGACCATCATCTGCTCAAAGTGAGCAGACTGGGAGCACGAGACGAGATGAACGCATTTCTAACGGAGATCGGGCGAATCGAAGACCTCCTCGCGCCGTCGAAACAATCAATGAATGGTGAAAGTACTCACCGGGAAGCTCGCCTGAAGGAGGCCTCGGCTCGGCTGATGGCGATCCGTCAACGTGGCGAGATCCTGCGAGCTTCGCCTCAGTGTTGATCCCTCCCAGATACCGAAGCAGGAAGGGCCGCTTCAATTCCTGGGCGGCACACATTCTTGATGGGAGGAGGATCGAATTTCATGCACCGTCGAGCGCACGTGAGCGGGAATCGTCGTAACTCACGTGCGACGATGCGCGCATTTGCCATGTAAAAATGCGGAGAAGGAAATCGGCACAGCGCGTTTTCATTCTGTTTTGGGATTCGACACTGCGCGTGCAAACAGCGACATATCGGGCCCTGTATGAAACCGTTCTTCTCCCCGATGCGCGCGGCTCTTCTCGGTAGCTGCGCGTGCTTACTGATCTCTCTTCCGGCAAATGCTGATGTACGGCTCCCTGCTTTGATCAGCGATAACATGGTCCTGCTCCAGGATGCTCCGGCAAATGTCTGGGGTTGGGCGGATCCCCAGGAAAAAGTAACCGTCACCTTCGCGGGAAAAACCGCGGAAACCACTGCCGACGCCGAAGGCAACTGGAACGTGAAGCTCGAGGGATTGACGCCTGCAGCGGAAGGCGACCTCAAGATTGCGGGAAACAATCAGCTGACAGTGAAGAACGTGGCAGTCGGCGAGGTTTGGGTCGGCTCAGGGCAGTCCAACATGGAATGGAGAGTCGCCAACTCGGCGAATCCTCAGGAGGAGATCTCGGCTGCCAAATATCCGAAGATCCGGATGTTCACGGTGCAGCGCACCCCGAAGGGAACTCCTCAGACAGACTGCAAGGGAAAATGGGAAGTGTGCAGCCCGGAAACGGCTGCCAATTTCTCAGCTGTCGCCTACTACTTCGGACGCAACCTGCACCAGAATCTGCAGGTGCCGGTTGGTCTGATTCACTCCTCCTGGGGGGGCACACCTGCGGAGTTCTGGACTCCGACCGACGTGCTATCGGCCGATCCTGACTTTGCGGGTATCATCAAGGGGTGGGAGACAACCAAGGCCAATTATTTGAAAGCCAAGGAGAATTACGAAAAGGCGCTGGAGAATTGGAAGACGGAAGCTGAAAAGGCGAAGACAGCCGGACAACCTGCCCCTCGTCGCCCCTCCGCGCCCCGTGGCGGTAATGACTTCGGCAGCCCGGGATGCCTTTACAACGGAATGATCGCTCCCCTGCTCCCCTATACGATCCGCGGCGCGATCTGGTATCAGGGCGAGTCGAATGCAGGGAACGCGCAGCTCTACCGGAAGCTTTTCCCGACAATGATCTCCTCGTGGCGGCAGCGCTGGAATCTCGGTGAGTTCCCTTTCCTCTATGTCCAGCTGGCCAACTACAATGCCCGCCGGGTACCACCGACTGGGCAACCGGAGGACAGCAATTGGGCCGCGCTTCGCGAGGCGCAGACCATGACACTGAGCCTGAAGAACACGGGCATGGCGCTCGCCATCGATATTGGCGAGGCAGACGACATTCATCCGAAGAACAAACAGGAGGTGGGCCGTCGTCTCGCCCTCATTGCACAAGCCACTGTTTATTATCGTGAGGTTGAGTTCTCCGGCCCGATGTTTACCTCGGTCCAGGAGGAGGACGGCAAGATGCGTCTCAGCTTCCGCTACGCGGAGGGGCTGAAAGCCGCGGATGGCGGCAAGCTCAAGGGGTTCGCGATCGCTGGCGAAGATCGCAAGTTCCACTGGGCGGAAGCCGAGATCCAGGGTGATCACATCGTGCTCCAGAGCCCGAACGTTTCCAAGCCCGTCGCCGTGCGGTACGCATGGGCGGATAATCCCGAAGCGAACCTCGTAAATGCATCCGGCCTCCCTGCATCGCCGTTTCGTTCAGATGACTGGCCACAGCAGCCAGGTACGACAGCGAAGCGCTGATTTGCGGTAGATTTCGCCCAAACGTAGATATTCGGCGGCTCGCTTCGCACTTGTTTGCGAACGGGCCGCCGATTCTTTTTATAACATCAATGCCGAACGCAGCCGCCTCCCGCCTCGTCCTCAAACCGTACTCGGAGCAAGTGGTAATCGAAGCCGCGAAAGCGGCGCTCCAGGAGATTGGCGGACACGTGAGTTGTGCCTTTGTTTTTGCCTCGGCGGATTACAGACCGTATCTCCCGGAATTCCTCGAGTTGGTCCAGTTGCATGGGCATGTGCCGGTCATTGCGGGATGCAGTGGTTCCGGCCTGATCGGAGCGACGGAGGAAGCTGAGGACGCGACGGGGTTCTCCCTGCTTTTCCTCCACCTTCCCGCCACGAAGGTTCACGTTCTCACGCTCGACTCGGCGCAAATGGAAGCGCTCGACGAAGATGCAGATGTACATGGACCGCCTGGGCGGCCACCGTCATCACCGACGAGAAGCAGGGCATCACCCTCGGCGTCGAGCTCGCGGAGACCGGCGAGCTGATCGGCGACGTGCTGCTGTACTGGGTCAGCCGCGAGCACCTCGGCGGCGAGATCGGCTAC
>CBINJX010000443.1:0-5055 GCA_966251085.1 uncultured Verrucomicrobiales bacterium | reverse complement strand
TGGGCGCTGACCTTTGCGATCAACGTCACCGGCAGCTATGTCGTCGGTGACGAGGCGTCGAAGACGTGGAAGGAGCAGGGGCTCCCGGGCACGCTCGTCCTGACCACGAGCGCCAATGCCGTGGTCGCGAAGAAAGGCAGCGTCGCTTATGACACCTCCAAGGCTGCAGCGAACCATCTCGTCCGTGAACTCGCGATCGAGCTTTCGCCGCTGGTGCGTGTTAACGGCGTTGCTCCGGCGACCGTCGTGCAGGGCTCGGCAATGTTCCCGCGCGACCGCGTCATCGGTTCTCTCGCGAAGTACAACATTCCCTATACCGACGATGAGGCGACCGAGTCGCTGGTGAAGAAACTCGCGCAGTTCTACGCGGATCGCACCCTGACGAAATCGCCGATCACTCCGGCGGATCAGGCGGAAGCGTACTTCCTCCTCGTCAGCAAGCGCCTCAGCAAGACGACCGGCCAGGTGATCACCGTGGACGGCGGTCTGCACGAGGCTTTCCTGCGCTAATCGCAAACCTCTGAAATCAAAAACGCCGGGAAAGCGTCATGCTTCCCCGGCGTTTTCTTTGTGCAGATGTTAGTACTGAAGAGTAATCAGTGAGTCAGTAATCAGTAATCAGTGAGAACAGCGTAGCGTAAGAACCCTACTGATTACTGACTCACTGACTTACTGATTCGTTAGACTTTCACCGGATCGACACCAGCGTCCCCACCGGGAGTTCTTTGAAGAGTTTCCTGGCCATTCCAGCCGGTACACGGATGCAGCCGTGGGATGCGGGATATCCCGGCACATTCCCCTGGTGCAGGCCGAAGTCACGGGCACTCAAGCGCATGAAAAACGGCATCTTTGCATCATAGAGGTTGGAGACATGATGGACATGCTTGTCAGTGATCACGAAGTCACCCCGTGGAGTCGCGTACCCGGAGCGACCTGTAGAAACTGAGGTGCTGTACACCGGAACGCCGTTCTTGATTACAGATGCACGCTGCGAACCGAGCGAGATCTCGACGCGGAGCTTGTCAGGGCTCGGAGCGTTGCCGATGAGCAGCTGTGCCACCTCATACTCCGGCGAACGAGTCGCGAACAGAAGGGCCGGCATCTTATACTTCTTGGTCACGATGTTTCTCTTTGCACCGTGATCCAGGAGAGTCTGTACGTAGTCCATCCGCCCCATTCCCGCAGCGAGCATGAGCACCGTCATGCCCTGCTCGGTGTTGAGGTAGTGCTTCATGTAGCCCTGTGTCACACGCTGGCTGAAGTCCTTCTCTACCGGGCTATTCAGAGGTGTGTCGGGGCTGGCGCCACAGGACAGCAGGAACTGAAACGTCCTGAGGTCGTCGTTGAGCATCGCATGCGCGAGGAGCGGTTGGGGATGACCCTCAGGAGTTGGTGCAGCCGGATGCCGGGAGAGGAGCAGCTTCGTTTTCGCCGCGTCCTGACTCTTCACCGCTGACAGGAGTTCCTGGCGGGTAAAGTCATTCCAATCCAGCGTCGTCGGCTGGAAGGAGAGGATCGGTTCCACGATCTTCCAGTCGCGTGTTTCTACTGCATGGCTGTAGAGGTTCCTGTCTTCACAGCAGGAGAGCGTCGCATCCGCACCTGCAGCCAACAGTGCCTCGACCGGTGCTGCACTCCGCGTCGCTACTGCATAATGCAGAGCGCTGTGCCCATGGCGATCCGTGGCGTTGATCGGTGCGCCTTTCGCCAGATAAGCACGGACGGTTTTCTCACGGTTCGCCATCGCGGCAGCCATCAGCGGGGTAAGCCCGTTGGCGTCTGCGACATCCACGGAAGCGCCGAGCTGGATGAAGTGATCCGCGAGGTCCCAGTGCTTGGCCAGTGCAGCTGCGAGCAGCGCCGTACGGCCGTCGCTGGCCTTGGCATTGACGTCCATCCCCGCCGTAAGGAACAGCTCTACCAGCGGACGGTGCCCTGTCCCTACTGCCCGTACGAAGCCATCAGCCGTAAAGGGCATCCCTGCTGTCTCCAGCTGCGTGCGTGCACGCTGCTGTGGTGTGAGTTTCGTGGGAGCAAGCAGCTCCGCAAGCCAATGTCGCTCCCGCGCCTGAGCCGCAGGCGCTGACGGATCAGCGCTCCCGATTGCGGACGACTCCGATATTTCAAGATGCGGCAAAGCTGGCAAAATCTGTTGGCGAAGCCACGGAAGTGACGCCCACGTGCACAGCGCGACCACGGTTGCCGTAATGATCCCAAGTTTGAGCCCTTTTGTTCGGACCGATGCAGTTCGCATAGGCAAGTAGTGTTAGCGAAGGTAGAAACGGCGATTTCCCCGCTTACGGATGCGGGTAATGGTGCCCTTTAGGGGTGTCCCCTGAGGGCGTGGAACCCGCATTTTTCCTAGTCCCGCGCAGTAGTACGGCTGCATGCGATTCTTACACGGCGATACGGTGGTGAGACTTACCTTTCGTATTCAGCAGGCGCTATAGATAGCAGTTTGGATTGCTGATCTTCCACCGAGCGGGAGTGCATTGTGTAACTTCCCGCTCGCCACCTGCCGCGATGTTCGCAACATACGCGGTAACCCCATTCCTTCCCATACATGAGCAAACGCTTTCGTGTCGTCGGTATTAACTTTGATCACTTCCACATGGGCGATCTTCTGCGGATGATTTTCGATCATCCCGAGACGGAGATCGCCGGGATCTGCGATGAGCAGCCCTAGCGGATGCAGGAAGCCATCCGGAACTTCGGTCTCGGTGAAGATCGGGTGTTCACCGACTATCGCCAGTGCCTCGAGACGACAAAACCGGATCTCGTGGTTCTTTGCCCTTCCGCTGCCACTCACGGTCTCTGGACGAAGCGAGTGGCGGAGTACGGTGTGAACATCGTCATGGAGAAACCGTTCGCTGCAACATTGGCAGAGGCGGACGAAATGGCAGCCGCCGTGGCGAAGACAGGCAAGCTGCTGGCGATCAATTGGCCGCTGCGCTGGTTTCCCTCTTATGTCACAGCCAAGCGCCTGATCGACGAAGGCCAGATCGGCAAGGTAATCAATGTGCATTACTACGGTGGAAACCGTGGACCGCTCTACCACGGCGCAGACAAGATCGAGAAGGAGCCGACCACGGAGGAGAAAGCTGCCAGCTGGTTCTACAGCAAAAAGGAAGGCGGCGGCTCACTGCTCGATTACGGCGGCTATGGAACAACGATCGGCACCTGGTTCAATGGAGGACGGAAACCGATCGAGGTGACCTGCATGGTGGACGAGCCGGCAGGGCTGGAGGTGGATGAGCACAGCATCACGATCGCCCGCTACGAAGAGGGGCTTTCGAAATTCGAAACCCGCTGGGGTACGTTCACCGATCCGTGGACACATCAGCCGCAGCCGCGATGCGGTTTCACCATCTGCGGAACTGAGGGCACGATTGCGACCGACGATTACGGCGGCGCCGTACGGATGCAGACACGCGAGCGTCCGGAAGGATTCGTGGTGGAAGCAGAGCCTCTGGTCGCGCCGTACCGCGATCCGATTGAATACCTGCTGCATTGCATCGACACCGGCGAAGCCGTGACAGGCCCGCTGTCGGTTGAGATTTCACGCATCGGTCAGCAGATCGTGGATAGTGCCGTGCTGAGTGCGCGGGAGAAGCGGACGGTTCCTTTGGTCGAGCGCTGATCCAAGTAATCAGGGAATCAGTAAGTCAGTAATCAGTGGGATCTCTCAAATAGCCGGTAGTAGAGAGTATGGAGCGGGAAAATCCCTCGCCGACAGATCGGCAATGGGTGCAAGCAGCGGAAGCTGAACTGATTACTGACTACTGACTCACTGATTACTTTCTCCCCCCTGATCATGAGCAAAGGCACTTACGGCGTCAGTAAGGCAGGAGCCGGCGAGGCTAGCGCCGCTCCGGATCTGCCATACCGGCCGGCTCAACCGCGGAACCTGAACATCCCCATCGCACTCATCGGGTGCGGTGGGATTTCGCAGGTCCATCTGCAGGCCTATCGCAATGCTGGATTGAATGTCGTAGCCCTTTGCAGTCGTGAGGAATCACGTGCAGAAGCCCGGCGGAAGGAGTTTTATCCGGAGGCGGAGGTGACGACCGACTTCCACGAGATCCTGAAGCGGGACGACATCGCGGTGGTGGATATCACCACCCATCCCGATGTGCGTCCGCCACTGATCGAAGCCGCTCTGAAAGCCGGCAAACACGTGCTCAGCCAAAAGCCGTATGTGCTCGATCTCGAGGTCGGACGCAGACTCGCCGACTTGGCAGATGAACGTGGTCTAAAGCTGGCGGTGAATCAGAACGGGCGTTGGGCTCCTCACTTCGCCTACATGCGCGAGGTGATCCGGACGGGGTTGATCGGTGAAGTGAGCACCGTGGATTTTGAAATCCACTGGGATCATCACTGGGTGCTCGGCACCGCTTTCGAGAAGGTGGACAACCTAGTGCTCTACGATTTCGCGATCCACTGGTTCGATATCGCCACGCTGTTCTTCGGCGAACGGCGTGCGCAGCGGGTGTATGCGGCTGCACAAAGATCACGATTCCAGCGGGCGCGTCCGCCATTCCTCGCACATGCGGCGATCGAGTTTGAGCACGGTCAGGCAACTATCGCCCTGAATGCGGCTTGTGCATATGGGCAGGAGGATCGAACCACGGTGATCGGCGGGCTTGGTACTATCCGCAGCGTCGGCCCCAATCTCCTGGAGCAGAATGTCACCCTACACACGGCTTCAGGGACCGCGTCACCGCAGTTGGAGGGCAAATGGTTCCCTGACGGTTTTCAAGGAGCCATGGCGGAGCTGTTATGTGCGATTGAGGACGGCCGTGAGCCGCTCAATTCGGCTCGGAACAATCTGCGGAGCCTGGCGCTTTGTTTCGCCGCTGTACGGAGCGCAGAGGAGGGGCGGGCGGTAGAGGTTCTCGAGTGTTGATTCAGGATCTGATTAGCAGATCGGTTGCGTCAGAACCTCGCTGGGAGCAGCCAACGTTCGGGGCACGTGAAGGAGGGAAGAAAGTAATCAGTGAGTCAGTGAGTCAGTAATCAGTAAGCTTTTCCCAGGAGGGATGCCCACTTGGCACT
>CBINJX010000442.1:0-5057 GCA_966251085.1 uncultured Verrucomicrobiales bacterium | reverse complement strand
TGGTGATTGCCGGTTGCTCGCGCGGAGCAGAAGCATCCTTGAGTTGAGGGATGAGGCTGAGCCCCTCCAGATCCTTTCGTGCGCGTAGTCCGGCGAGTTCGAGCAGCGTTGGGAAGATGTCCAGCAACTCAGCCGGACGCCCACACTTTCCACCCTTTACCACGCCCGGCCCGGCAAAGATCAGCGGCACACGGGTGGAGCGTTCCCACAGAGTGTTCTTTCCGCTGATCGCCTTTTCGCCGAGGTGATAACCGTGATCGCCCCAGAGCACCACGATCGTGTTCTCGGCGCGGCCGCTTGCGTCCAGCGCTGAGAGCAAACGCCCCACCTGTGAATCCATGAAACTGGTGCTCGCGAGATAAGCACGAGCGGTCGCCATTCACCGGATTCCTGCAGCGTGGAGAGACGCGGCTCGGGGAGATTCCAGTGCAGGTACCAGGAGAACCGCGGCGTGTCTTCGCGGTCGTTCGCCTTCACGGGCGGGAGCTGCACCTCATTCTCCGGGTAAAGATCGAACCACTTCTGCGGGGCGAAACACGGCACATGCGGTAGCCGGAATCCGCAGGCGATGAAAAACGGTTTGTCCTTTGGCGCGGTGTTCAGCGCATCGATGGCGGCGCTGGCGATCTTGTAATCCGCGGCATCCTCGTCCCGATCCGGGAAAACACCCCAATCCATGAGCGGATGCTGTTTACCCGGCAGCTTGGAGATCCGTTGCTCAGGTCTTCCCATCCCGGGAGCGGGGCCCCAGACGTTGAATTCCGCCGCGGCTTCGTTCTGCTTCATAGATCCGTCGTGATAGATCTTCCCGCAGCTATAGGTGAAGTATCCGGCCCGGGTGAATGTCTGCGGCAATGTGATGTGCTCCTTCAGCGCATCCACTTTCCGCAATCCGGGAGCAAGTCCGTGTACGCCCGTGCTGGACGGACGCAGCCCGGTCATCAGACTCACACGGGACGGATTGCAGAGGGGGGCCTGGCAATGAGCATTGGTAAAAAGTGTGCCTCGCGCGGCCAGTGAATCGATGTGAGGGGTTTTGACTTGAGGATGACCGCCGAGGGCACCGATCCAGTCGTTCTGGTCATCGATGGCGATAAACAGAATGTTCGGCCTGGTCGCTTCCGCCGCCTGGGTGTCGGCGAACGACAAGACGGGAATGATCAGCAGGGCGTCTTCATCGGCCATGAGGCGCGTGAGCTCGCAATCTTAATCCTATTCTTGTTCTCCCTGCCTTCGGATGAATGCGCCCGTGGCCGTGGAGGGAGTGAGTAAGATTACGATTACGATTACGAGCCCCCCCCCTTGCCAGTTCACGGCAGAAGATTTCCTACACAAAAACCACCCC
This sequence comes from uncultured Verrucomicrobiales bacterium, assembly GCA_966251085.1. Classification (GTDB taxonomy): domain Bacteria; phylum Verrucomicrobiota; class Verrucomicrobiia; order Chthoniobacterales; family Chthoniobacteraceae; genus CBINJX01. The sequence goes on along the minus strand of CBINJX010000442.1, from coordinate 3,712 downwards.
CGGCGGCGTTTCACCCCTCAAAGAAGTACCGCAATGTCCGACGCGAATACCGCAGCCGAGCCTTGGAAAATCTGCTATCAGCAGCTTGCACCGAAGCTCCTCCTGTATGCCCGCCAGTGGATGGCATCTCCCGCAGATGCCGAGGATGTGGTGCAGACGGCATTCGTCCGGTTCTGGCGGAAGAATCCGGATGCACAACCAGAGCATTATCCCCTCGCCTACGCGGCTGTCCGGAGCGCCGCGCTCGACCTGATCCGCAGCGATGGACGCCGTGCACAACGGGAGACCCGGTATCACGCGGAGGAATTCGGCGCTGCCGTCACGTTCTTCGACAGCACGCTGGAAGAGCGGGAAGACGCTAGCGCCGTAGAGCAGGCACTACGGCAGCTCCCGGCCGAGCAGCGTGAAGTGGTCGTGCTCCGGATCTGGGGCGAGCTGACCTTTGCGCAGATCGCCACCACTCTTCAGGAATCCATCAATACCGTCGCCTCGCGTTACCGATACGGCATCGAGGCTCTTCGAAAAATACTCTCCCCGCATCTCCATGAACGAGTCTGATTTCGAAAACGAACTCCGCAAACTGCGCCCGACGACTCCTTCCAACCGGCTGGAGGAACAGATCGCGCGTGATCTTGCCGCGACGACCACGGCCCCCGATCCGCATTCGTATCCACGCTCCGGCACGATTTCTCGGAAAAAGGAAAGTCCGATCATGCGCCTGCTCTCTGGACTGGGCTGGGCTTGCGGAGGCGCGGCGGTCGCGGTGCTCGTAACGACCACCATGTACTCCACGCCACCATCACCACAGGCTGGCACACAGACCGAAAGGGCCATCGAAGTGGAGAACGTATTCGAACCAGCGGAGTCTTCCCGGGAACTGCTCGCTACCGAGGATAGCGGCGTGATCTACACCGAAGAGGAGGAGCCCACGCGCGTCGTCCGGTACAACTCGATGGAGCGGTACGTCTGGGCGAATCCGACCACCGGCGCTCGCATCGAGGTGGAGGTCCCAAGGGAAGATGTGGTCCTGCTCCCAGTCTCTTTTCAATAAAATGCCATGAAAACCAAACTGCCATTACTCGTAGCCCTGGCGGCGGCGATGACCTCGTCCGGAGCGATCATCGCTCAGGATCAACCCGCACCACAGTCACCGCCCCCAGCCGACGCACCGTCTCAACCGTCGACTCCTCCGGAACCCAACCACGCTGCCACACCGCCACCACCACAGGCACCTGAAGAGCGGCGCGGACCGGACGACCGGCGTGAAGGAAGGCGCGGTGAGCGCGACCGCGATCGGGAACAGGATCGTGATTTCAAGCGAGATCGGGAACGCGATCGGAACGAACGGCGCGATGGTGATCGCGCAGGTGCGGATGACCGCAGGCTCCGTGGCCCGGGAAGGCGCGGTGACCGGATTGGCGAACCTCAGCCGTATCTGGGAGTCATGACTTCTCCCCTGCCCCCGCCACTCAGTGCGCAACTCGGACTCGAGGAAGGCTTCGGGCTCCTGGTGCAGGAGGTCCTGCCAAACAGCCCCGCTGCAACCGCCGGCCTGCAGAAGTATGACATCCTGAAGCAGTTCAACGATCAGCAACTGGTCGAACCGGGCCAACTGGCCGCACTCGTCCGCGCTGCTGGCAAGGATTCACAGGCTTCGCTGACCATCATTCGCAAGGGTCAGGAACAGAAGCTGAACATCACCGTCGGCGAACGCATGCAGCCGATACGGAGACGCTTCGAGGGAGGGCCGATGGGCGCCGCTCCGATGCTCGATCCACATGCAGGTCCCGGTGAAATCCAGAGATTTCATGAGCGCATGCGTCAATTCCACAACCGCATGCAGGAATGGAACCAGCGCCAGATGCAGCAGCACCAAAATCATAGGAACCCGGCACAGGTCCCCTCGGCGGATATCCTCAAGGAGGCCCGACCGGGCGGAGGCGCACGAATCACCGTTTTCAATTCGGATCGCGTGACAAAACTCGACGGCTCCAAGGCACGGCTCATCCTGAAGGATCAGGATGGAGAAATCGAAGTCTCCGCCGAGAACGGCAAGCGTACGCTCACCGCCAAGAATGCGAATGGAGATGTCGTGTTCTCCGGCCCGGTGAACACGAAGGAGGAGCGCCAGGCAGTGCCCGAGCAATTCCGCAGCAAGTTGGAAAAGATCGAGGTGCGGCAGGAGTTCGATGCCCAAACGGGACGCGCGGAGGCGTTTGCTGGCGCTTCCATCGGTGAGGAAGCATTCGACGAAGACGACATCCAGTAACTCTGAGAGACAGAGCTAATAGTAGCCTCCACAGGGCGCGGTTTCGGCCGCGCCCTTTCTGTTTTCCGGGTCTCGCGGTTTACAGCTTGATGACGAGGTCCGGAAACGTTCCGGCCGATGCTATTTCAAAAAGATCAGAAGGAATTCTCCAGAACGGAACCCCTCTTTGTGGGCGCCAGAATCATGTTGGTCAGACCGTCGATGGTCAACCATGCCCCCCACATAGCTCCGAGGCCGCAAAGAATGAATACAGGGCGCGTGATGAAACCAAGTCCGTACCAGAAGGCGCCAAATATACAGGCGGCGGCACCCAGAATCGCCAATCCCTTGATCATGACGCGGAGCGCCTCTCCTCGTATTAATGAGAGCCGTTCCGCCCACGCTCGTCGGAATACAGCATCTGCCTCTTCACCAGTAATTCCGTTGGTCTCCATCATTCGAAAGACTTCCTCTCGCGGCTCTCCCCAAAGAACGGCTCGTTCCACACTTTGATATACGCGCTCTTGCAGATCCGGATTCATCGGAGCGTCTTGTTTACAGAGGTATCACGCAATCGAACGATCAAAAATCGCTCAAGGAGGAGCAACAATTGATCTCAGCGCCGAAGGTGCGGACTAATTGCCAGTGATCGAGTCCTTGGCAGGACGTTAATCGGTCACTAATCGCGTCGCTGCATTGGCTCCCACCTCCCACTGCTTATAGATCGCACGTCTCCATTGATGGGTGCGCGATAACTCGAGATCCGTGCGGCATCAGTAGAGATGGTTCGCGCATCTCTGACAGGAGATCCGCGGGTTATCTTTGTATCCGCCGCATCTCTTTCTACAGATGGAGCAACTATCGTGATGTACGGCCGATCAATCGTGATGTGTAGCGCATCAATGGAAAGGGAGCGGCGGTTTATATTTATGCGCCGCGCATAACTGCTGATGGAAAATCGTCCGTATTTCCTCTCAAATCTGAGAAATAGAGACGGAAAATCAGCCGCATCTTGCCGGAAGCCGATCATTACGGATGGAAAATCAGCCGCATTTTGTCGAAAACCGATGAATACGGATGAAAAATCGTCCGCAACTGTTTGCGGACGGCAAACTACTGAAGGAAAATCAGCCGCAAGTTATCGCCCGGGGATAACTACTGATGGAAAATCAGCCGTATCTCCCCTCTGGCCGGGTGCAAAAGGAGCAAAACCTCTGCTTTGTGCTCCCTGAGGCCTCTCTAGGAGCGATTTTTGCGGCGGCAGAGTTCCCCATTGTGGAAAAGTCAAGCCCCGCTGCCGCCTGCCGAACCAGCACCGGCATACCTGTTCGATTTGCCAGGATGGTGGAACATCTTACGATTTGAGCGAGACAAAGGTGGCAGCAGGCGAATGATCCGCAGGGCTCATTCTGAGCACGCTGGAAGCCAATAGTGTTCGGCAGAAAGCGTGCTGTTTGAATCTAC
>CBINJX010000441.1:0-5059 GCA_966251085.1 uncultured Verrucomicrobiales bacterium | reverse complement strand
CTCCGGCGCCACTCCGCTTTACGTTGATGGCGAAGGATTGGCTTAGCGATTCGCCCACCGGAGTTCCGGCACTGCCCGAAGCCAAAGCAACCTCGACGGTAGTCGGAATGCTCAACGCCCCCATACAAACGCGCCCTTCCACAATCAACTGAACAAGCTGTGTCGAGCCAATGACGATGTTCTTCAGAACGATCTCCTGTGTGCTTCCACCGGGAAGCTTCACGACGAGCACGCTGTCGAGCGTCGGAACAGTCGTTGTGTAATCGGTTTCAAGCCGAACGGAGAGGTATTGCCGAGCGTCGCCCGTCATGCCCCAAAAGAGCGCAGACAGGTCCAGGATGTCTTTCGCCTGCTCAAAGTCGGTGATGACCTTTCGCCCGGTGTCGAGGGCGCCAAAGAGGAACCGATCGGAACCGGGACCGCCCGTCAGCGTATCGTCGCCAGCGCCGCCGGAGATGATATCGTTGCCAGGACCACCGTTGAGTTGATCCTTGCCAAAACCGCCGCGAATGATCCGGCGTTGCGCTTTCGAACCTGCCGCAAGGGTGACCGGCTTGATCTCAGTGCTCAAGTTCCAGATCACCGCCCCACCCCATTTGGAGTCGAGATAGTTCTGAACGTTTCGCAGCTTCTGTTCCGCCAGGGCAGTGGGGAATATGAGAAGCTCGTGAAGCTGCCCGCGGAATGAAGTATCCACCGGATTCTCACCAACCGCGATCGCGGGCCGCCGCGCACCGAGCGTCGGCAGCACGGGCTCGATCTCCGTCGCAGGGATGTTCTCGCCGCTGTAAGAGACACCGAAGATGTTTTGCAGCAGGCCGGCTTTGCGACGGAAAATGGAGGTCGTTGCGGCTCCTGCGGTGTTCTCGTAGCCACCGACCGCGATGCCATCCATCTGGTAAGTAGGCGCACCGGGATACGAAATCGCCTGGGTGGTGGCTGCAATTTTCAGGAAACCGCGGTTAGTCGAGAGGAGCGTCTGCGACTCGTCCGCGGAAGCAGCGGAACGATAGGTAGCCAGTACAGTTTGATCGCCCCCGGGCAGGGCCGTGTCCTGGAAGAAAAGGTGCGCGAAAGTGTTGCTCGAAAAGTCCGCGGAACGGTCACCGGACACCGGTTGATACGCGGCAAGTGGCTGCATTGCGGCACGGCCGTTGCCAGAACGGTCAGACCAATTGCTAATCCGGCTGCCCGCGGCAGGTAGATCGGAGCCGTTGAGCCACAGGGCAGCATCGCTTCCATCTTCGAGAGTGGGCGCGGCTACCGTTACAAGGATCTCGCTTGAAAAGACCTCGCCACCATCGCTCCAACTCACAGGCAAGGAAACCTGGCGCACAGCGCGATCGTTGTGTTTGATCGTGAGGCGACCCGACTTCAGGTCGGTAAGCTTTAGATTCTGCGTTAGCCCGGAGGGCACGGGTGAGCCATCGACTTTGATTTGAAAGCCAGTATCAGCCAGGCTTGCGAGAGTGATATTGATCCCGCTGTCCGGCGTATTGGAATCGAGGAACTGAAGATAGACCCCAGCTTCACCGGATTCCGGAACGCGGAGTCCGCCACTAACTAATTGTGGATCGAGATTGCTCTTAGTCGGGTCGCTTCCCCGAAGGAATTCTTCCAGGTTTGTCCATCCGTCTCCGTCCGGATCGTCCCCCGAAACGTCGAGGGAAATCGTAAGACCATAGATGCGTTTCCACCAATCCGGCAGCCCGTCATGAGCGGTGCTGATGCTGTCTCCCGCGACCAGCAGGTCTAGGCGGTACTCTCCGGACCGGCTGGCAAAGCTCAGTCCGTAGAACTCCTTGCTCCCGTCCGGCAACGTTGCAGGTGCTCCATCGATTCTGACGTCCTCGATCTTGAACGATGTAGGTTGCGTGCCGACCGAAAGGAATGTCCCCATTCGAGGCGCCTCGGGAAGGTATGCAATCGGAACCTTCACCGCATAGGAATACAGTTTGGCCGATCCACTCCCGACAGGGCGCAAAGCACCTTTGATAGTAACGCGGTTGGAGGGGTTGGACTGGTTGACAAAGGTCATCTCCAACTGACCCGACTGAAGCAGCACGGTCTGGCCTCCACCGGACTTCCGGACTTCTCCGTAGAAAAGAACGTCCGGCTCGGTGAACCCCTGCCCGCTTGCGTGCGTGAGCCCCAACAGAGCGAGGAGCGCGGCAATCAATAAGTGGGTCGTCAGCTTATTCATCTTTGGTTCCTCGGTTACTGGCCGTTGTGGGAGTAGGTCTTGAAGTTGAGCGTGATGTCCGAGACGGTTTCCGTGAACCGTTTGACACCTTCCGCCGGGTCGTAATACAGGCCAGCGCCGGGGATGATCAGGACCCACTCGGAGTTCCAGATCGAACGGGCCATGAGGCGCGTACTGTTGTTGTCATCTTCGACGTCCAGATTTCCGTCACCATCGAGATCCCCGCCGTGGAACATCCGGAAATCGGCATGACGGCGGACCTCCCCGTAGGTTCCATCAATCCCGTCGAGCCGCGGGATGAAGTCGAGCGAGCTCATCTGTGACTGATTGATCACATAGGGAATAGGAACCCGGACATCTTTCACCGACCACGAACGGGTTTTCGGATAATCCGCAGTCGAGACAAGACAGTAGTCAGTTCCCACCGGTACGAGGTACGCCCGAGGCGTTGCCGACAAACCTTGCGCTCCCGAGTTCTGGTAACCGTCGAGCAGAATTCCGGCAACCGCAACACGGGTGGAGAATTGCGACGTACTATACGCGTGATCTCCCGCAACCAGCGGTCGACCGAAGAAGTTTTGTCCCGACGCGATTGTACTGCTGAACCGGATCTCCAAGCCGGGCTGTTTTCCCGCGGCAGGATCCGAAATCGGCCGGCAATGCTGACGGTATTCGGGGACCTGGCGCAGATCATCCACCACCGAGGCCTTCAGCACTTCTCTCCAGCGCTGGGCGCTGGCAGCCGCTTCGTTGATGGTGTCTTGGTTGTTATTAATCAAAGCGACTTGCTCCGGCGAGCGATTCGCCGCAGGTGTGTCGAGTGCGGCTTTGATCGCGGGATCAAGCGGCGGACCAATACGGAAGTTTTCCGCGCGGAGTGATAGACCCTCATTGGCGATCTGCACATTGTTCAGGCCAATCCTTCCTTCGAGGGCTTCGAAGTTGCTCTTCAACAGCCCGAGGATCTCGCCGAGTCCCCCTTTACCAATGTTAGGATTACCATCGGGCCAGTATCCGAGGTGCCGTTCCTTGACGATCTGGTCGAACAACGTGGTGGCGGCAGCAGGGTCGCCCGGATCGAGGCTGGTCTCGTAGTCGTAGGCTTTCGCTGCGAGCCAGGTGTAGCGCGCCACGAGGTTGAACGCGCTTTGATACTTCGCCATCGCCTCATTCCGCGTCAGCCGCAGAATCATATCCTGGTAGCGATTCTTCTGCGACTTGGCGGCGAGCACTTTGTTGAACGCCTCGCGCTCACGTAGAATTCGGATGCCTTCCGAAACTGCGGTGAAGTATTCCTGTCGTTTTAGCTCCAGCTCCTGAATGGCCGCGCCGATGGCATCTCGTTTGGGCTGATCGCCACCCGAGTGATATTCCAGTTCCGCGACGAGACCCCGGATCTGGCGCACCTCATCGAGGCGGTCGATATCACGCTCCAAAGAAGCGATCACTTCGTCGCGGACAAGATTAAGCACCTCCAGGGCCGCCTCGGCAGCGTCCTTCGCAGTGTCTGAAATTACTTTGGCAGGTTCGGCCGCGGTTGCAGCCGCCCCCTTGAGCGGAGCCGCAGGTACAGACACTGCCAACCCGCCGAAGAGTGGGTTATCAACCCAGTTGAGGGCAACTTCCTCGACGGCATCGACCGATTTGGTCGTTGCAGCCAAGGCATTGATGACAATCTTCGCCGCGACATACGCCGATGTGAACCCGGCTCTCACGCCAGTGATTGCATCTTTGACGGACTCAACCTCCGAGTAGATCTCTACTTCGCTTTGAAGGTTGTAGAGTTTCTGTTCCCAATCCTGGAGGAAACCAATGTAGTCTGCGATCGATGCATCCAGATTGATTTCCGCAGCGAGCATCTCCCCCAGCGCGGTTTGGACCCGCCCGTAGCTGGTACGCTGTCCCCAATCGGCAGGCGCCTCAAACCCGTACTTCGAGGCGGTGTTGTAAGGCAGCGTCAGTTGGGTGTTCTCCAACTGGTAAAGGTTGTTACCGACGATCGTTTCGAAGGTTTCCGTAAGTTTTGTGCTGGCACTGCCACCGAACGCATCCTTGTACAGATTGGTAACCGTAGGATTGTCCGTCGAGGAGAACAACCCATAGCCTTTTACCGTCTCGTAGATGGTATTGAAGGTAACAAGACTAGCTGGAACCTGATCACCTGCGGCGGGCACCTGCGGCACAATCTTATCGATCGTGATCTTGTCCAGATAGGCATACAGCAATGTATCCGGCCCTTCATAACCTTCGGGATAAGTTTTACCGAAGCCGATCTGGCCTGAGTAAGGGCGGCCGAAGATCTCAATCAGGCGATTTCGGTAGTCGAGATCTTGCCGGAGCGAATCGATGAGGAGTTCCTCAGTGTTGTTCGAAATGATCCGCAACTTGTTCTCCGCCCCGGTGGCGACCTGGAGAAGGCTATTCGCGTTCCTGCCCGCGATAATCGCCCGCTCCAGGATTTGCTCGAAATGGGTCAGTCCTTGAATGGCGCGGGTTCCGACCTGTGCGGTCGAGCCAACGTACAGCAACGTCGGATCGATATCGAAGGCAATCGCGTCGGAGGAAAAGCCGAGGGGATTCGCACCCGCGTTTGCTTCATCCAACGCGGTCTGTATTTCGTGGAATCCGGCAGCCAATCCTCCGATTTCGTCCACAGCACTCGACCGTTCAATCGCCGCCAGATTCTGCAGTGGCTTGCCATTCGCATCCACCGCCTGCTCGGGGAGGATCGCGTTGGCTACCGCCCAATCAAAGTAGGCGGCCTGCCCTGCACGGCGCGCCCATTCCGAGACACCCCAGGCGCGCGCCTTATCAGCGTTATCGGTGTAGCCCTGCCACTGACCGTCGGGATCGTGT
>CBINJX010000440.1:0-5081 GCA_966251085.1 uncultured Verrucomicrobiales bacterium | reverse complement strand
CGGCATCTGGTGGTGGAGGCCGGGACGGGTGTCGGTAAATCGCTTGCCTATCTGATTCCCTCGATCCTCTGGGCGGTGGAGAAGAAGCGAAAGGCGATCGTCTCGACGTACACGATCAATCTCCAGGAGCAGCTGGTCTATAAGGATATCCCGATCCTTCAGAAGGTGCTGCCGATCGAGTTTGAGGTAATGCTCTGGAAGGGGCGGCAGAATTACATGTGCCCCATGCGCCTGGAACGGGCGATTTCCAACTCGACTGAACTATTTACCAGCACGGAGCAGCAGGAGCTTCAGCGGATCTGGCAATGGGCTCAAACGACCAAGGACGGCACCCTTTCGGATTTCGCCGTGGAGCCCGACTCCCAGGTCTGGTCTCAGGTCTGCTCAGAGCAACACATCTGCACGGCGAAAAGCTGCGGCAACAATCCGCGCTGCTTTTATCAGCAAGCCCGCAAACGGCTCATCGCCGCAGACGTGGTGGTGATGAATCACACGCTCTTTTTCCTGAATCTTGGCGACAAGCGGGATAAGCCTGAGGACGACCGCGGCTACATCTTCGCGAACGACTTCGTGATTTTCGACGAAGCGCACACGCTGGAACAGGCGGCCTCGCGTCAAATCGGGCTCGCGGTTTCGCAATACAGTCTGCGCTACGCGCTCAACCGGCTTTACAATCCAAAGACCCGTAAGGGACTCTTCCAGGTGCTGCGCAACCCGGATGCCGTGCGCGAGGTGTCGGGCATCATGGAAGAGGCAGACAAGTTCTTCGAGCGGATCGGCGCCCGGGCGAACTTCAAGAAGGGCCGGGAGTACCGGGTCCGGGAAGTCGATTTTGTGGACGACACCCTTACGACTCCCCTCACCGCGCTGCAGACGAAGATCGTGCAGACATTGCGAGGGCTCGAGGATGAGGCGCTGAAGACCGAACTACAGGATCTCGGCCGCCGGATTCGAGACGCCCGCGCAAGTATCGCAACCTTCCTAAAGCAGGAGGCGGAGGACCATGTGTATTGGGTGGAGCAGACGGGTAAGACTCAGAATTATCACAGCCTGAATGCGGCCCCGGTGGATGTGGCCGGTTATCTGAACGCCCTGCTCTTCCGGGAGAATCACACCTGCATCATGACCAGCGCCACGCTGTCGCTGAAGGGCGCGGAAAGTGGCGAACATGCGCTAGGATATTTTCGAAACCGTGTCGGTGCCTTCGATATCGAGGCGAAGCAGATCGGCAGTCCGTTCGACTACCAGCGGCAGATGAAGCTCTACATCACTCGCAAGATGCCCGATCCGCGGGATCAGAGCTACATCGAGGCGCTGGCAAAGCAGGTGGAGCATTATGTGGAGATGACCAAGGGCCGCGCCTTTGTGCTCTTCACCGCCTACCGCACGATGCAGGATCTCGCGTCGCAGATGCGGGAGCGGCTCGACGACCTCGACTACAAGCTGCTCGTGCAGGGTGAAGGAATGCCGCGCCATCGGCTCGTAGCGGAGTTCAAGAAGGATGAGCGTCATGTGCTTTTCGGCACGGAGAGTTTCTGGAGTGGTGTGGATGTCCCGGGTGAGGCGCTCTCGAATGTGATCATCACCCGTCTTCCCTTTGCGGTGCCGGATCATCCGCTCATCGAAGCGCGTCTGGAGCTGATCGAGTCCCACGGCGGCGATCCGTTTGCGGAATATTCGTTGCCGGAGGCGATCCTGAAGCTGCGTCAGGGTGTAGGCCGACTCATCCGTACCAAGCAGGATTCCGGAATTGTGGTGATCCTCGATCCGCGGGTTCTGACGAAGAGCTATGGGAAGGCGTTTCTGAATGCGCTTCCGCAGTGTCCGGTGGAGGTGGTGTAGAGAGGGAGTTGGTAGTTGAGGGTTGAGAGTTGAGGGCCGCGAATCGGCAGATCGAAGCGGGAGATCTGCCGGAGCTGGCTCGGAGTGTCACTGATTCGTTTGCTGGCCGGGGTTGTATGAAAACGCCAGGCGATGACCTCCGATAGGGGAACAAGCGTCACCTTTTCCAAGCCGCTCCGCTTCACGGGGCGCATATGGAGTGCGGGGGCGAGCTCCGCGAGGCACCGCTTTGGAGGCAGAGCGGTATGCCTACGCAGAACACCTGCGGATCTGAGGAAGAGGGAACTTCGTCCGTGAGCGGCAGGTTTTGTGGAGCGTACTGACATCTCGGTCGCATCTCAGTGATGACCCGCTGCTTTGCCCACCGCTTCTTTCCGAGTGAGACGGGTGAGGCACGGCACGTCTTCTCTGCGCAGGAGCGTCGCTACTCCTCCAAAGCGGTGCCTCGTAAAACTCGCCACCACGCTCCAAATGCGCCCCGTTCTTCGGAGGCTGAGATGTGCAGGGACATCAGATCGCGATCCATCCTCACGCACGATCCAAAGCCACGCTATTTGATTGAATGGCATTGGGCTGCGCCTTCGGCGCTCTTGAAGGTAGAGCAACACAGGATCAAAGCTCTCAGCCTCTCCCCTTTCAACGCCCCGCTGTCGCATTTTGCCCACCTCATCTGCCACGCTGTTGTTTTTTAGCCTCTTCATCACCAACTCAGAAAACGGCGGGTGATTTCTAAACACCTAATCCGGCAGCATTTTACAGAGGACACACCCTGTTTTTTCCCTTTTTGCATAGCTGCCACTTCCCTTGGCACAGGATGCGCTAATGAGCCGCTTGCCGCACCCCGGCACTCTTAAAACCAACCAAACCCACCTAACAACCACATGACCAAACACAGCATCGCCAAATTCTGTGCGCTCGCAGCGGGTGTCCTGCTTCCCTCGCTCAGCTGGGCCGGCACCGAGATCGCGCCAGCCGGCAAGGAAGTTAAGACAGTCGTCCAGGAAGAGGTTAAACCTGAGAGCTGCATCAGCGGAGACATCGGTATCAATATCGTCTCCCAGTATATTTCGCGTGGCGTGATTTTCGAAAACCAGGGCGCAATCCTGCAGCCCTATGCTGATCTTTACTTCAAGCTATACGAAGGCGAAGGCTTCCTGAACAAAGTTCAGCTGAACCTCGGTATCTGGAACTCCTTCCATGAAGAGAAGACCGATGCGGGCGCTGCTGACAACGATGGCGTCTCTGGCCGCGGCGGCTCCACCACGGATTCCTGGTACGAGTTCGACTTCACGGCTGGCATCTCCTTCACCTTTGCCAAGTACTGGACGTTCACACCGAGCTACTACACCTTCCTCAGTCCGAACGACGGTTTTGCCACGTTCCAGGGCCTGAACCTCAAGCTCGCGTTTAGCGACAGCGAACTGTGGGGTGGCAGCTTCGGCTTGAATCCATACGTGCAGGTTCTCTTTGAGCTGGAGAACAAGGCGGGATCAGGTGCGGACGAGGGTGTATATTATGAAGTCGGTATTGCACCGAGCTTCCCTGTCGGTCCGCTCACCGTAACCCTGCCGATCACTGCAGGCTTTGGTTCCAACGACTTCTATGGTTCGTACAACCCTGAGACAGGCCTGATCGAAGACGAGTGGTTCGGCTTTGTCTCGGGTGGTGTGAATCTGTCCTATAACCTTACATTCATCCCTGAGTGCTATGGTACATGGACAGTAAACGCCGGATACACCTACTACTACCTCGGTGATGGAACCCGCGACTACAACACCCGCGAGCGTGGAGGCAATGTTCGTGACTACGACGAGCACGAGCACGTCTTCTCCGCCGGTCTGGTTGTGGCCTTCTAACCTGAAGGGTTTACTCCACCCCTTGGTTTAAAGAGCGACTCCTCCGGGTTTGCGAGTACCCGGAGGAGCCCGCCCAGAAGAACTCCAACACTCGCCTTCACCTCTTAATCTTAATCTTAATCGTAATCTTACTCTCCCCACACACAGCCCACTAAGGAGAGTAAGTTTAAGATTAAGATTAGGAGTAAGAAGAAGAACAAGAACGCTCCTAAAGAACGCCAGGTTGGCGATTCTTCAGAACCCTTTCGCCCGGCCCCTCCCAAGCCCTCCGGGCGGAAAACCAGAACCCTGTTTGGTGCGGAATTTCCCGCATGCCTCATCCCAAACAAACCCTATGAAAAGACGCACATTCCTCAGCACTGCACTGCTCACAGGCGCTGCCATCCTCTCCACCAGCATCCTCCCCCTTCGCGCGGCGGAAGATACCGTTAAGGTCGGCGTTCTTCATTCGCTGTCCGGCACCATGGCGATCTCCGAGACATCCCTCCGTGATGTTCTTCTCTTCGCCTTTGACGAGATCAACAAATCGGGCGGCGTAATGGGTAAGAAGATCGAGCCCGTAGTGGTTGATGGCGCTTCCAACTGGCCGCTCTTTGCGGAGAAAGCGAAACAGCTTCTGGAACAGGACAAGGTCGCCGTCGTCTTTGGCTGCTGGACTTCCGTCAGCCGCAAGTCGGTCCTCCCTGTCTTCGAGCAGGCCGGCGGCCTTCTCTTCTATCCGGTGCAGTACGAGGGTGAGGAAATGTCGCATAACATCTTCTACACCGCCGAGGCTGTGAACCAGCAGGCGACGCCAGCGGTCGATTACATGCTCGCCCAGGGCAAGAAGAAGTTTTACCTGCTCGGCAGCGATTACGTTTATCCGCAGACCACAAATCTGATCCTGCTCGAGTACCTCCTCAGCAAGGGTGTGCCGCTCGAGAATATCGGCGGCGGATTCCGGAAGGACGAGTCCGGCAAGATCATTTCGGCCGGCAAATACACGCCGTTCGGTCACACCGACTATCAGCAGATTGTCTCCGAGATTAAACAGTTCGCAGCAAGCGGAAACGCCTGTATCATCAACACGCTGAACGGCGACACGAATGTGCCGTTCTTCAAGGAGTACGCCGCGGCGGGGCTTACTGCGGAGGATTGCCCGGTGGTCTCCTTCTCGATCTCCGAAGATGAATTCCGTGGTCTTCCGGCGAAACAACTGGTCGGACAGCTCGGTTGCTGGACCTATTTCCAATCGCTGCCGACTCCGGCAAACAAGAAGTTCGTGGCGAATTTCCAGAAATGGCTGAAGACCACTGATACTGCGGGCATCGTGAAGGAAGGCCGTGTCACCTGCTCGCCGATGGTGCTGAGCTACAACGGCGTCTATCTCTGGAAAAAAGCCGT
>CBINJX010000439.1:0-5089 GCA_966251085.1 uncultured Verrucomicrobiales bacterium | reverse complement strand
CAATGCGAACGGGACCATCTCCATCACCGCCCAGAGTGCGGTTACCGTCGATGGACCAATCACCAATGTTGGCGGCGTGGGCGGCGCGATCACGATCACTTCGCAGGATTCCGTAACGGTGAATGACGCCATCTCGGGTTCCAACGGAACGCTCTCCATCTCAGCCGATGGCCCGGTGACAGTGAATGGTACGCTCTCCAGCGCTGATGCGCTGGGTGGCGCAATTCTCATCAACTCCGGGGATCTCGATACGATCAGCGGCTCCATCACCAACACTGGCGGTCAGGATGGAGCAATCGCCATTACAGCAATTGGCGCGGTCACCGTGGATGGGCCAATCACCAACGTGAACAGCGCCGGTGGCGCCATTGCGATCACCACGAGCGACTCGGTAGCCGTGAATGACCAGATATCCGGTACCGGCGGCACAAACGGTACGGTTCTCATCACTGCGGACGGCTTCGTCACAGTCAATGGTGAGATCATCAGCAGCGGCGCCTTGGGCGGCGCAATCCTCATCAACTCCGAGGATCTCGTTACGATCAGCGGCTCCATCACCAACACTGGCAATACCAGCGGCGTTATTGCCGTTACGGCTAATGGCTCGGTTACGGTAGATGGACCGGTTTCCAACGTAGGCGGCGTCGGTGGCGCGATCACTATCACGGCGGAGGATTTTGTCACCGTGAACGACAGGATTTCCGCAACTGGTGGTGCGGACGGCATTATCACCATCACTGCGGATGGTCCTGTGGCCGTGAATAGCGAGATCACCAGCACAGGATCCACAAGTGGAGCTGTCACGATCACTGCAAACGGTTTCATCACGGTAGACGGTGCGATCTCCAGCCTCGGCGGTGCAGTATTGCTCACCTCCAATGACACCGACGCTACCGGTGAAGACATCACCGTGAATGCCTCGATAATCGGCAGCACGGTAACGCTGCAGGCCGCCGATAATCTCACATTGGCGCTTGGCTCCGCGGTGACTGCCATGAACGGCGCCGTGACACTTCGCGGTGACTACGGTGATGCCGATAGCGTCATCGGAACGCACATGCCTCTGATGGGCGCAATTCGTGGAAACCGTCTGGAGATCACAACCGCCGGAGGGGCCGATACGGTGACGCTGGCAGACGCCGTTGTTTCCTCGCACACTATCAATACGGGAGGTCAGGCCGATCTGCTTACCATCACTGCCGGCAACACGCTTGGCACCGGCACCATTGATATGGGTGCTGGCGTAGATACAGTGCACCTTGCTTCCGCAGTAGATACACTGTTGGGCGGTGAGGGCGATGATGTGGTCGATACTACAGCGGTGATTCGCACGTTCGATGGCGGCAGCGGAGATGACAGACTGGTACTCAAAGCAGACAGCAGCGTGACCCTGGCGGCGGCAGGCAGTGATGGCGCCGACCAGCTAGTGTACGATCACGATGGCTTGGATGGCGACGACTACGCAGGTCCAGTAACCGTGAACCTACAAACCGGGGTAGCTACGGGCATCACTTCCTTCAGCGGGTTCGAACGCATCGAAGGTACCAGTTCCACGGACGATCATCTCATCGGTGCCGATGGCAACAACGTCTGGCACCTGACTGCGGCGAATGCCGGTGATATTAATGGGCTAAGCATCTTCTCCTTTGGCGGCTTTGAGAGCCTCACCGGCGGCAGCCAGGATGACTCCTTTGAGATCAGCGCCACGGGCGCCCTCAGCGGGAATCTCCATGGCGGCGGTAGTGCCACACGCGATCGTATTTCCTACGATGCCTCCAACTATGGCTCCAAGGTGACGGCAGTCCTGGATGGGCCGGCAGGCGGAACCACTAACGCGATCACGGGCCGCTTTGATGGTATCGAGGAGATTGTGGGCGACCATGACTTCGCGACCACCAACTCCCTCACCGGCTTTAATGCCGATGTGACGTGGACCATCACGGCGATGAACGCCGGTAATCTCAACGGGGTCTTTTACTTCGAGCACTTCGGCAGTTTGCTTGGGGGCGACGCGGCAGATACCTTTGCATTCGCGGATAACGTGATCCCTCCCCTGCCCGTCCGTGGTGGTGGCGGTTACAATACGCTCGATCTCTCCGCGTGGACGAGCGCACTCCATTGGACGGTAACGGACGACAATACAGGCAACGTCGTTACCTTGATTGGTGCCGTGGAGTTCAGCGAGATGAGCAAGTTCGTGGGTGGCAGCGGCAGTGATCACTTCACGTTCTCAGGTGACGATATCCTCGGCAATGGATTGGCAATCCCCGGTGCAGTGGTGGGCGGTCCAGGCACGGACTTCCTGAACCTCTCGCAGTACACCGATCGTAACCTCTGGACCCGGACCGATCTCGACGGGAACATCTCTACCGACCGCGGCCAATGGAATTATTCAGGCATCGAACAATTCCTCGGCAGCGAGGCTACCACGTTTCTCTTCGATGTCGTGGACCTCACTGGCGAAATCGTCACTGTGAAGATGCCGTCCCAAATGCTCCCAGGCACTGGCGGCAACGTGACAATCTCCATCATGAACATCGGCAACGACGAAGTTCGCCGTGAATTCATCGATGTGCAGTTCTTTCTCTCCCTGGACGACAAACTGGACGAGAGTGACATTCTCATTGGCGAAGGATCTGGCCGTAGCATCGACCTCTTCCAGGGCGAAACGCGACGCCCCTTTACTACCGGCACCGTGATACCTGCAGGTACAGCACCTGGAACGTACCGTCTCCTAACGCTCATCGACTCCAGCAGCGGGATCGAGGAAAGCGACGAGATCAACAATGTCATCGATTCGGGCACCATTGAAGTGCTGCCCATCACCATGGATCTGACGGCTTCGCTGGAAAAATCCACCCTGCCCGCAGAAGTCCTGCCGGGTGCTAAGGGAATGCTCCGCACCAAAGTGACAAACCTTGGCAACTCACCGGCCATCGGACTGGTGGACGTCGAGTTCTTCCTCTCGCTGGATGGTACCGTCGACGAGAGCGACATACCGCTGGGTGGCTTTTACAACTTCGCCTTGAACCTCGCCGCAGGCGCCAGCCGCACCTTCGACTTCAAGGCTATCATTCCCACCGGGTGGGCAGAGGGTGATTACCAAGTGCTCACGCGAGTGGATGGACAGAACGTAGTGACCGAAATCGACGAGACGAACAACGTCGGCGCTGGCGACTCCCTGGTACGCGTGCTGGAACCGTTTGTAGATCTGGCGACCAGCATCACCAAAACCAAGCTGCCGGATATCGCCATTCCTAACGACGTCCTGAAGTTCGATGTACCGGTGAAAAACCTCGGCAACATCACAGTGAACGCCAAAGTGGATGTGAACTACTATCTCTCCACCGATGGAGTCCTCGACGAGTCCGACATCCTGATTAACTCGTTGCAGGGTGTGAAGATCAAGCTGGGGCCGGATGGCGAGATGGTACTTCGCGGCTCCGGAGTGGTTCCCACCTCGGTGACAGGCGGCACCTACTTCATACTGGCCGATGTGGACGCCACGAATTTGGTGGAGGAGAAGAATGAAAGTAACAACAGCGCCACGTCGACCGACGATGTCGAAGTGGTCTGGCGCTTTGGAAACTTCGGCGACCGGCGTGGGGTGAAGCTCACCGTGCCGGATGCACAGGGGAATCTCGTGACCGTCTCCATGAAGGGCGAAGGCGCAGGCGACGTCGTGGGTGGCTCCGCTTTCACAGAGCTCTCCCTAGTGGGCACGAATGCCAACACCAAGGTGAAAGTGAAAACAGGAAAAGGTGTCGTTACCTCGTTCGAAGACATCACCTCTACCAATGATCTGAAACGTTTGATCGCCCCGAAGGTCAATCTGACAGGCGATCTCACCATCGACGGAGGAATCAGGAAGCTCGTCCTGGGTGACGTCAGCGGCGGCGGAGATATGACCTTGGGCAGCTATAGCGACAGCACCCGAGGCGCGGCGATCAAGATGGGGACCGTTTCTGACCTGAGCCTCGCAAGCTTGGCGCCTATTCGTTCTCTCAAAGTGAACAGCTGGGTAGATACCGATGGAGTACAGGATCTGATTGAAGCACCGTACATCCGCAAGTTGATCTCCGCCGGAGATTTCGATGCCGACGTCAACCTGACGACCACCGATCGCCGCACGGTCTCGCTAAACATGTTCAACGTCGATGGCACGGTCACCTCAGACCTGAGGCTGGCGGGCGGCCTTCACCGGGCTACCGTGGACGCCTGGATGGGCGGATCCATCGAAGCGACCTTCTACACTCGTCTGAAGATCACAGGCGATGTGCAGGACGCGAGCTTTGTGTTCTCTGGTCTCTCCTCGCAATTGCCGTCACCCAAAACTGCCTCCATCTCCGTGAAGGGATCGGTGATCGATTCCCTGATCGAAGTACAGCAACGCAAGGTAGCGGTCTCGACTCATGCTTGGATGAATAGCACACTCGCGGTGGGCGTGCAGAGTGGCGGTGATGGCACCTTCTTCGATGGCAACGAGAGCGCGTCCGGAGGTACGCTGGTTTCGTTCTCCGCGAAGTCGTACACCAATAGCAACGAAGGCACCCTCTTCGGCATCACCGCGGATAAGCTGAAGGGCCGCATCCGCCTTGATGCCAACACTGTGTATCGCGGAGCGTCGCTGCCGGTTACCGATGGCGATCTACGCGTTGTAGTGCTGTAAGTGGTTGTGGGCTCAGCACCGTTTCCGCGGTGCTGAGCGCCTGTTCTGGCACACGTCAATATGACGAGCTATTCCACTCAATGGGTGCAGTGAGCAGCGACATTGAGTCGCCTGACTGAAACGTCGCACATTGCGAGAAAGACCTTGGGAGAGGTTGCTTCCAGTGGGCTTTCGCGTACATACGCGATTCTCTCCTTATTCCACGGTCGAAGACTATGCGCGCCCTTCTTATCAGCGCCCTCGCGGTGTTGTTCCTCAATACGCCGCGACTCCACGCGGTCGGTTTATTTGAGATCCGCATCAATCCCGGTCCGGGGCTCGCGGCGAACCCTGATGCCCTGAGCGCCTTTGAACGTGCGGTCGAGGAATGGGAAGCGTGGATCTCGAGTCCGATCACGATCTATATCGACGCAGATCTCT
>CBINJX010000438.1:0-5105 GCA_966251085.1 uncultured Verrucomicrobiales bacterium | reverse complement strand
CCGTCCTTCGGGATCTCGCGTGTCTCCAGCACCTTGGCGAGAATGGGCTCAGCCTTCGCGGGAGCGATCGCATTGAGCGCCCACTGGAGCTGCTGTTCGCGCGCGGAGGAATCAATCTTCCACTCGCCGCTCATCACCGCCTTCGACCACGGCTCGGCGAGGTCGTTGATCGAGAGCCACGCGGCATAGTCGTAGAACGGATCGTTTGCTGGTGCCTTTAGTGCGGCTTCAAGGACGGCTGCTGCGCTCATCTGCCCGAGTAACTCTTGGCCGGCGGGAATCTCAGTGAGAGCCCGGAGCGCCTCGACCCTGACTCTCGGATTTATATCCTGAGAAAGCTTTTCCCTCAAAATGTCGTAGTCGAGAAGGGCATTTCCTCCGACGGGTATCTTGGCCTCCGGATCGCCCGTTTCGATCTGTTCTCGAGCGACCGCTCCCTCAATCCATGCGAGATAACGGCGCACGCGCTCTCCGATCGCACGAGCCGCATACGCCCGGAAATCTGGCGTCTTGCTGGCTGCGAGGTTGAAGCGAATATCGTCACCGCTATCTCTAAACGCGGTAGCAAGCTTGTGTATTTCGCGGCGATTCTCGTCGGTTTCGTTATAGAAAAGCCACGTCTGGGCATGAAGAAGCGTTTCCTTTTTGTCCTGGTTGATAAGAACCCGTTGGCTCTGCTGCGAGTGCCAGGTGTTCTTATTGAGGAGCTCAGGAATGAGTTCCTCGGTCTTCCGTCCAACGAGCGGACTCCAGTCCACCTTCGGTGCATCCTTCTTCGCGATTCTCCAGATCCGCCCACGCGTTTTGTCACGGCGTGGATCGCGGAAATCGACCTCTCCGTGGTTGATCACCGGATTGCTCCAATCAGCCACATACAGCGCTCCATCCGGCCCGAGCTTCACGTCGATAGGACGGAAGCTGACGTCGCTCGTACGCGCGATGTCTGGGAGTTCCTTGGTAATGTAACCACTGGTCGGATTCTCTCCGGTCGAAAGGTCGTTCAGGCCGAAGTGAACGATGCGATGTGCGCGGAAGTCACAGGTAACCAAGGTGTTTTGCCACTCCTTAGGGAAATGCGGGGAGTAGATCATCTCCAGCCCGCAGAACTTCGGATAGCTGCCGGGGGAAATGCTCTGGAGCAGACGGCGGGAGCCCTCATGGGTCTGGTAGGCAGCGCCGCGAATTCCCCAACTGATTCCCTGGAACCCGGCTCCATCAGTGATGAATGCCTGCCCCCATTTATCCCAAGCGATACCCCAGGGATTCCAGAAGCCGTTGTACATGACCTCCAAACGGTGCGAGCGGGGATCCCATGCGAACACGCCTCCCGAGTTCTGTCGTACTACACCCCACGGGGTCTCTGTGTGGGAGTGAATGTAGATGGACTGATTGAAGTAGAGTCTTCCATCCGGCCCCCAGCGCAGCGTGTGGATGATGTGATGAGTGTCCTCGGTTCCGAAGCCGCTGAGCACCACCTCACGTTTGTCCGCCTTGCCGTCCCCATCGGTGTCGGTGAGCCGGAGCAGTTCCGTGCTCTGTCCTACATAGCAAGAGGTACCACGGACCTTACCATCTGCATCAGGAGCCGGAACGACATCGGCGATTACGCCGGTCGGAATGAGCAGACCCTCGGCGAATACAGTGGACTTGTCCGGCGTGCCGTTGCGGTCCGTGTCTTCCAAAATGAGAATCTTGTCACGTGCGGGGGCGCCGGGCTCGATTTGCGGATAAACACTCGATGAGGCAACCCAGAGTCGTCCCTGCGCATCCCAGTTCATCTGCACGGGCTTCTCCAGCAGCGGGTTCTCCGCCCAGAGCGTGATCTCATAGCCTTCTTGGACATCGAACTGAGGGAGCGGCTGTGAAGGGGCGTCCGCTACGGTATTTGGCTGCACCACAGGCACTGTGGCGGGGGCATTGCCGCGCTTGATCTGGTCGATCTCCGCCTCGGCTTTGTCGATGAGCGGATCGAACATCGGGATCTCCTTCGCGTTCTGGCCTTGCTCATGTTTGCGGAAGCCGAAGAGATAGGTCTGATTCTGCGGACGCCAGCGGTGGAAGAAGAGTTCGTTCTTTCGCTGGATGGCAGTGCGGAGAGCCTGCTTGCTGTTTTCAGGTAGAGCAGGGGAGGTCCACCGCAAGCCGGCGGCAACGCGTTGAGCGATCTCAGCCATCCCGCTCTCGGTGGGATGTATGCCGTTGTAGGTGAGTCGGGGCACGCCGGATATCGACGCTGCTCCGAGGTCCACGTACTCCGCATTGAGCCTCACTGCGGCGTCTTTCAATGCACCACGGATGGCATTCAGCGTTTGGTTATGCGCTGCCGGATCTACAGCTGAAGGTTCGCCTGAATTAAGATTTTCATGCCGAATCGGAGCGAGCAGAACAAAGCGCACCTTCGTCGCCGGATCGACCGCATTGATAGCGTCGATCAGCTCCTGCATTTCAGTTCGGAAGCGGGCCACCTTCTCGTCAGTAGTCCGCTTCGGCTCCGCCATCCGCTCCGTCGGCGAGCCGACGAAATCCATCGAAGAAGCCATTCCGTAGCCGAGGAAAACGACCGTCGGCTTCACCATCGCAATCTGCTCCTTCAGCCGTTCCCATCCTTTCTCGGGAGCATCAAAAACAGAGCGCGAGAGACCTTTGGGAGTATCTGCCGAATACGCGAGATTTCTTGTGGTGAATCTACGATCGGGAAACTGCTCATGCATCCGGGTCTCGATGAACCCGTAAGTGCCCTCACGCTCTAGCAGCGTATCGCCGAGGAAGAGCACACGATCACCGTCACGGATCTCGAACGGCTTTGGTGTTTCCTGTGCGTTTACGCCAGAGGCAAAGATACAGACGACAAGACAGACAACGACGCGAATGCTACCTGGGAGGGGACGCATGGGGCGCAAAGTACACGGTTGTTGTCCTTTGAAAATATTACTTTCACTGGATGAAGAGCCCGTTTCCGGCTCTTCCCGCATGCCGCGAGTCCGTGTCAAGCCGTACCTCACTCGTCACTCGACACTTTCACTTGGCACTCCTATAACCCCGCGTCCCATGCCTTCCGCCCGCCGTTTGCCACTCCAAGTCCTTGAACAGATTCAAGGCGCCCGTAACCGCCTCGTTCGGTCCAAAGTCCTCGTAGGTTTCGATGGTTTCGTCGATACCATCCTTCACGTGGTGAAAACTCGTGAGTCTGCCACGAAGTACACACGCATCGAAAAGATGAGCGAATTCGCGGAGCGGATCGCGGGTGCGGCGGGGCTGAGCACCAACATGGAAATGGTGACCCAGATGGTGAAGCTGGGCGGCAACGGGCCGATCATGGCGAATGCTCTCGGAGCCTACAGCACGCAGGTGACCTACATCGGCAACCTCGGATCACCGTCGATCCACCCCGTCTTCGCCGACCTTTCCAAGCGCGCCACTGTGCATTCCATCGCCGAGCCCGGCTACACCGATGCGATCGAGTTCGATGACGGCAAGCTCATGTTTGGAAAACATGAGAGTCTCAAGGACGTCAACTGGGCCAATCTGATCAAGCACATCCCCGAGGAGGATCTCATCAAGATCTTCAAGGAGTCGTCACTCATCGCCCTAGTGAACTGGACGATGCTCACGCAGATGACGGAGATCTTTAAGAAAATCCACGCAAAGATCGTTCCCGAACTCGACGGTCACGAGCGCTGGCTTTTTATCGATCTCGCCGATCCGGCTAAGCGCTCGACTGAAGATATCGCCACCGCGCTCAAGCAGATCTCAAAGTTTGAAAAGACCTTCCGCGTTATTCTCGGCCTCAACCTCGCAGAGAGTCGTCAGGTAGGTGAAGTGCTCGGGATCAAGTCGCTCGGCGACGACTACGAAGCGGTCACCAAACACGCCGCGATGATCCGTGAAGCAATGGCGATCGACACTGTCGTCATCCACCCGACCGCATTCGCCGCAGGTGCGGACGCGAGCGGCTCAACGCATGTTGTCGGCCCGTTTACCGCCAAACCAAAGATCACCACGGGCGCTGGCGATCATTTCAATGCAGGCTTCTGCATCGGCCGCCTCCTCGGCCTCGACATCGCCGCAAGTCTCCAGATCGGCGTTGCTACAAGTGGATTCTATGTCCGCCAGGCAAAGAGCCCGCGGTTGGAGGATTTGAAGAAGTTTCTGCAGACGCTGTAAGGCGAACGACAAGTTCTGTGTAGAGGCGGCGCTCTGCGGAGTTCAACGACGCAGGTGCCGCTTCTTACTTTGTGGTAGGGCGCAGGCGGTTCGGAGGAGCAGAGCCTCGCCATTTGGCGCGAGGCGTCCTTCACCGCTTTCTCCGCCTTCTCACGCAAAAAAAAAAGGCGGTACGTCCCTCGCCTGAAGCTCGGGACATAACCGCCTGTGGCAATTGCTACTCCCCAATCAACCAGGTCACCTTGCCATTCGCCGGACGCACCCGCGCTGCAGGATGCTTCTGATCTCCGGCGATTACCTCCTGGATAATCTGCTCTTTCGCGGGATCGTTCTTCACCAGAAAACAAACTTGCCGGGCTGCATTGAGCAGCGGAAATGTGAACGTCACACGCTGTGGCGGCGGCTTCGGTCCGGTTGCCGGAATGACGTTCCGCTCGGTTTCGTCAAGGGCAGGGGAGCCGGGGAAGAGCGATGCGGTATGTCCATCCTCACCGAGGCCAAGCAGGATCAGATCGTGCACGTAGCGCTGCTCGCCAAAACGCGCAGCCACGGCGGCGAGCTTGGATTCACATTCGCGGGCGGCTTCCTGTGGATCGATCTCGCCACGAATCCGGAAGACGTTTGCCTCCGGAATCCCGACGACATCGAGCAGCGACTCTTTCGCCATTAGATAGTTGCTATCCTTGTGATTCGGCGGCACACAGCGTTCATCGCCAAAGGTGATCTGGACCTTCTCCCAAGGGAGATCGCCCGCAATGGAGGCGAGCTCGGCATGGATGGCGCGAGGGGTGTTGCCGCCGGAAAGTGCAAGGCGGAAGAGTCCACGCTCGGCAATTGCCGCACGTGCATGATCCAAAATGAAACGGGCCGCGTCCGCCACGAAGTTTTTCGTACGGATCACCTCGGGTTGCTGAGAAAAGCTTACATCAGACGACATGGGA
>CBINJX010000437.1:0-5116 GCA_966251085.1 uncultured Verrucomicrobiales bacterium | reverse complement strand
CGATACGTTCGATCTCGCTCTTGCGATAGACCATCGTATCCACCGCGATGACATCACCGTCCTCCTCTCGGGTGCCTTTCGGCTGCCCAAAATAGAGTCCGCCCGTAAGTTCACGCACGCAGAGGACATCGAAGCCACCCGCCACGATTGACTCCTTTACTGGAGAAGCATGCGTGAGAGCGGCGTGACACACTGCGGGACGCAGATTTGCGAAAAGTCCGAAATGCTTTCTCAACGGCAGGAGCGCTGCACGCTCGGGCTGCTGGTTTGGCGGGAGCGACTCCCACTTCGGACCGCCCACGGAGCCAAAGAGAATAGCGTCAGCCTCACGACATACACGCAGGGTTTCCTCCGGGAGGGCCGTGCCATCGACATCAATTGCGATCCCTCCCACGCGGGCCTCCGTCATCTCAAACCCAACGCTGAATTTCTGGGAGACCTTATCGAGCACACGGCGCGCTTCGGCCATGACTTCGGGGCCGATTCCATCCCCGGGAAGAACTGCAACTTTGAAGCTAGACATAGGGGCGCAGAGGGTAATATCGCGAGTTGATTTGCCAATGGGAAAGCTACCCAAAAAGAAAGGCGCCGACCTTTCGATCGGCGCCCCTTTGAAGAAGGTGGAAACGATTACCGGGAGGTGGACCGGACGTCCTTGCGCACCTCTTTACGCACTTCCTTGCGAACGCGGGTACCGGTTTTGATCGGGGCCGGAGCGACACCCGGTTTCGGATAATCGGCAGCGACCGCGCGATGAGAGGTCGGCACCAGGCGAGCTGCGCCGCGGGCATTGTTCCGCCAGCCGTTCGGATCCGCATATTCCTCACCGCTGTAACGAAGGCCGCTGACCTGGTCTTCAAGCCCCGTTCCGTAGCCCTGCTTGATGACTGTCGGGGTGACAAACACCAGAAGATTGCGCTTTTGACGGGAATTGGTGCGCTCCTGGAACAGGTAGCCGACCACAGGAATATCTCCGAGAACCGGAACCTTCGAACGGCCCTTGATGGTCTCATCCTGCAGCAAACCACCGATCGCCAGCGTATCGCCGCTCTTGATCAGCACGTTCGACTCGAGAGTGCGCTTGTCGATGACGGGGCTCGTCACCGTAGCGCCGCCGAAGGTAAAGGCCGCATCACCGACCTTGTTGCTGATCTCCGGCTTCACGTTGAGCGTGACGAAGTTGTCACGGTTGATCGTAGGCGTGACGATCAGCGTGTTACCGAACTCCTTGTCCTGGAAGCCGCTGAACACTGCCTGCGCAGTCTGTTCGTTGAAGTTGAGCTGAGGAACCGGCTGTGCGCGAGTAATCTTGATCTCAGCCTTAGTATTGTTCGCAGTGACGATCCGCGGATTCGCGAGGAATTCAGCATCACGGTCCTCATTGAGGAAACGCAGTGTGGCAGAGAACTGCGGAATCGAGAGAATCGCAAACTGACCGCCGATCTGGTTGAGGAAACCGGTGCCAAACTGGCCGTTAAAGAGCAGTTCCTGCGGAGAGAATTGCCCTGTGGTGCTCGTGACGACACCCGGCAGCTGATCAGGAATCAGTGTTCCTGTTTCGGGATCGTACTTAGTCGTTCCCACCGTCGTTCCTCCATAGCGAATCGTCTGCGGCGTCGATCCACCGATCACTCCACTCCAGTTGATTCCATAGTTCTGCTGCGGGTTGGCAGTCACCTCCACGAGACGTGCCTCGATCATCACCTGCTCGGTCGGACGATCGATCGTCTCGAGGAAAAGAAGAATATTCGCGAGATTCGACTTCGCCTCGCGGTAGAAGATCGTATTTGTGCGCGGATCAAACTGTGGGGCGAGGCCGCTCTGGAGCTGGGCCTGGAGCAGTGGCAAAATCTTCTCAGCAGACGCGTAGGCGAATGTATAGCTGGCGGCTTCCGTAGGCTCCTTCGCACGCTCCTCTTGCGTCTTGATGAAGAAAACACCGTTCATCTCGTCCATCACCAAGCCCTTGGCTTGCACAATGACGGCGATCGCTTCCGCCGGAGTCTTATCCTCCAGACGGAGCGTCACGGTACCTTGCACCTTCTCGCTGACGACGATGTTCATCTTTGCCTGGCGGGCGAGCGTGCGCAGGACGAGACCGATTTCATCCCCTTGAAATTCATTCAACCGCGAAGCCGTCGGAGGAAGAGAAGGAATCGCAGCGGGATCGATCATGCCCGGGGATTCAACCACGGCGGGATTGAGTGCCGGATCCACCGGCGGGACGACCTGCTGTCCGCCTGGCGTAATGATGGGCGGATCGATCGGCGCAGGAACAACGGGCGCGACAGGTGCCACCGCTTCAGGAGCCACGGGAGCCGGGATCGGAGGTGCGACCGGCGCAGGAGAATTTGCATTCTGTGCGAGCGTAGCGCTGGTGGTGAGAACGCCGAGCGCGCAGAGATATGAGCGGAGTTTTACCATGGTTGGGTGTAAGGTGGTTCGGTGGGTTATGCTTTTCGGTCTAAGCACGATGCAGGCCAGCACGATACGAGTTCGCGTTTCCGCAAGATTCCTCTCGCCTGCGAGAAAACCCGACTCTCAGGGATGCAAATTGAGAACGTCCGTTTTACGCAGCACTGCGAACGGCCTCGATGAATGCGCGAACCAGCGCAGGGTCCTTCTGGCCGGGCGCGGATTCCACCCCGCTGCTCACATCCACTGCAAATGGCCGCACCGCTCTCACCGCTTCCGCTACATTGTCCGGACGAAGCCCGCCAGCCAGCACGAGAGTCAGGTGGGGAAACCGGTCACGTAATGCCAGGGCGAGCCCCAGATCCACGTGCACACCGGTGCCGCCAAACATTCCAGGAACGTGCGCATCGACGAGCACATGCCGTGTAGAAAAGGTATCGCAACCTTCCAGGTCCTCTACTTTCCGGATGCGTAGCGCCTTGATGAAACTCTTTCCCGTCGCTGCAAACTTCGCGCAGTACGCAGCATCCTCGTCGCCGTGGAACTGCAAGGCGTCGATGAATGGATAGGCAGCCACACGCTCCGCATCCTCGGGTGATGCATTCACCGTGAGCGCCACTCGACTCACAAAAGGTGGAAGATCGCGAATCCAATCCGCCTCACGCGCGAGGTCGATCACACGCTTCGTTCCCGGCCACGTATTGAAGCCGAGTGCATCTGCTCCACATGCGATCGCCATCTCCGCGTCGCGCCGGTTGGTGATCCCACAAATCTTCACCCGCACGCGTCCCGCAGAGATTGTGCTCATTCAAATATATTCCTGATCCTGGATCTGAGAATGGATGCTGCGCGCCCTTACTCCACCACCCGCCCCTGCACACGTTTCATATCCGTGTGATGGGTGATCAGGTGATATTTCCCATCGCTGGCGCGGAAGAAAAGGCTGAGCACCCAGCTGACAAAGCTGACGATGATCGCGCCGAAGAAAGCATTTCCGAATCCTCCCACTTCAAATCCCGGAACGAGTCTCCCTGCGATTGCAAGGATCACGGCGTTGATCACAAAAATGAACAATCCCAGCGTTGCCACGATGAATGGCAGGCTCAGCAGCATCACAAACGGCCGCACCAATGCATTGAGAATCCCAAGGAACAGCGCCGTCCCGATCAGCGATCCCCATCCTGCCGCGCGCATGTCGGTAAGCTTCACTGCCACTGCAACGGCGATCGTAGTGCAAAGCCAGCGGATGAGGAATGGTTTCATAGCTATAAGCTAATCGATTCTCGGGCCGCATTCCAAGCGTGCGCTGAAAGTGGGAAGTGCTAAGTGCCGAGTGCCAAGTGAAAGTGCCAAGTGGTTTTCCGTGTGGAGAAAGCACGTACTGACTTCTGAGCACTCCTCCCTTCTTCCTTGCGCGCCTCGCTGGATACTCCTCCGGAATGCGCTATCATCCTTCCCCCGGCATCACCTCGTCTGCCGATTTTCTTTCTACATGAAGCTACCCGCCGTCCTGACTCCGTTCTCTCACGGTGCTTTTGCCCGCTATATGTGCGGAGAGGCGGTCTCGATGACGGGGACATGGATGCAGACTTTTGCCCAGGGCTGGGTTCTCACTGGGCTTACGAGCAGTGCCTTTGTGCTCGGCAGCGTGCATTTCGCGGCCGGCGTCCCGATGCTGCTCCTCACCCTTATCGGCGGCTCCTTCGCCGATCGGTTCGACAAGCGGCTCATCCTGAATGCAGCACTCTTTACCCAGATGCTGCTCGCCGCCGGGACTGGATGGCTGGTCGCCACGGGGCAGATCGAGATCTGGCATATATTCGTGGCAGCCACGATCCTGGGGATCACCACAGCGTTCGAAGTCCCGGCAGTGACGGCATTCGTCCCGGAACTCGTGAACAAGGAACAGATGGCAAACGCCATCGCGATCGACCGCTCTGTCTTTCATGCCACCCGCCTGATCGGCCCCGCCCTTGCCGGATATCTGGTCGGAAAGGTCGGCGTCTCCACGGCGTACTACCTGAATGCCCTGAGCTACGTGGCTCTCATCGCGGCAATCTTCACAATTGCCCCTCGCAAACGCGGCGATGCTGTAGAGGAGGAGAAGCGCAAGGGCGCAATCCGTGAAGGTCTCATCTATGTGAAAGGCGATGAACCGACTCGCGTGATGGTCTTGCTCATGGCTGCAATGACCTGTTTTGCGTCGCCGTTCCTGATGATCACGATGCCCCTTTATGCGCGGAACACCCTCGGGCTCGGTCCGGATCGCATGGGCTTGCTGATGGCGATCTCCGGCATTGGCTCCTTTGCCGGTTCACTCGGGCTGCTGACGCTCAGTCCCAGGGTCCGCATGCGGGTGCTCAGGCTGGCGGCTGGCACTGCGACGATTGCCCTGCTCGGGCTCGCATGGGCCCCAGGTTTTGCAGCCGCCGCGGTTTCCGTGGCCCTGCTTACCCTCGGCCTCTCCACTGCATTTGGCCTCGCAAACATTGTCGTCCAGGAACGTGCTCCGGATTACATCCGCGGCCGCGTCTCCTCTGTAGCCGGGCTGAGCTTTTTTGGAATCATGCCCTTCTCGGGACTCGTGAATACCGCAGTTGCGGATCTTGTGGGAATCCGTACCGGGCTGGTCTTGGGCGCGGCGTGCTACGGGCTTTGTGCACTGGTGCTGCTGGGGCGTCCGAGAGGATTCTCTGCGCCA
>CBINJX010000436.1:0-5118 GCA_966251085.1 uncultured Verrucomicrobiales bacterium | reverse complement strand
CCAGATCCGCTGGGGCCTGCGCCGGCGCACGAACGAGGAGATGCGCGAGGCCTTACGGAATCGGGAGGACTACAGTGATGTACTCCGCGATTTGCGTGCATGGCTCATGGAAGAGTTGAAAACCTCCGATCCGGACCGGTTGCTCCATGGCGATTATCTCACCGCGCTCCTCGCCCTGCAGCGACGCGATGGAAATGCAAGTGGAGCGGCAATGAAGTATTTCCGTGGAGAGCAGCTCAGCGCGGAGGACCTGGAGTGGCTCTGCTCGCCGCAGGGGCTCAGCGGCACCGGTGATGCACACGTGCTGTTCGATCGTCTCCTGATGGCCGTGCGGGAGTTCGGCGGCGCGCGGGGTGGCGCGTTCGTGCTCTGCATCGACCAGATGGAAGAGCTCTACGAACGTTCCGTTCCTCAGCAGCAGCGTTTCCCCGAACTGGTTGCCACTGTGTGCTCGCTGGTCGATCGGCATCCGGGGCTGATCGTCGTCCTCGCCTGTCTGCAGGACTTCTACACTGTGATGCGTGGTGCGATCCACGATACCCACCGCGACCGGCTGGAGATCCATACAAAACCTATCCCGCTGACGACCGAGCGAACCCCTGAAGAGATCGTCGCGCTCGTGAGCAAGCGACTCGATGTACTGTATGCGGAGGCGGAGCTGCCGAAATGCTCGGGGGATCACGATCCGCTGTACCCGTTCTCCCGCCAGCAACTCGTTGCCCTGCAAGGATCACGTCCGCGCTCCGTCTTGGCGGCATGTTATCAGGCATGGAGAGTAAGCCGTCGCACCGGTGAACTGCCGCAGGTCAAGAAACTCGGAAGTGATAACCCTGTTGTGAATCCACCAAAACCGGCGGACGAGCCGGCATGGTCGCAGAAATGGAACGACTTTCAATCTTCGTGGGATGCGGCGCTTCCGAAGGATTCCAGCGATCTCGCGGAGATGCTCGCCTGGAGCGTCAACGCCCTTGCCCAGCAGACCCGGGCTCCGTTGCGTGCGGAGGCTGCCGCTGATCTCGTTCACCTCGCCATCGACTCCCAACCGATAGTTGCAGCGATTTGCAACGCCGCAGCGCAAGGAGGACGCCTGAAAGAGCAACTCCTTTCTCTCAAAACCACGGCCACCGAAGCCGGAAGGAAACCGATTGCCGTGCGCTCCACGGACTTTGCCAAAAGTCCAAAGGCCCAAGTGATGCAAACGGTCGCCGAGTTGGTAGCACTCGGAGGACGTCGCGTGATCTTCCCCGAGGCCGATTGGCGAACGGTGCAGGCCTGGCGTGCTTTTGGCGAGCGACACGGCAGCGAGACCGGCTTCACGATGTGGGCGATGAACGATCGCCCGCTCGCCGTTGTGCAGGGCTTGCGGGAGCTTGTCCGCTTCGAAGAACTGCCTACCCGACCACCAGGCGAGGAATGCGACGAGCCGTATGTGACTGGCGGAAATGACAGCGATGTCACTTCGCGACCAGACAACGGAACTTCAGATGAAGAGTCCACCGGAGCATCGGAGCCAAACCTCGATCCATCCTGCGTTTGCCTCGGCCAGACGTTGGGATTGCGTCCCGCTCCAGTGACGCTTGCGTTGCCCGCCCTATGTCAGCATGTTGCCGTTCTCGGAGGAACGGGCAGCGGGAAAACCACCGTGGCGATGGATCTCATCGAACACCTGCTCCTCCGTGGGGTGCCCGCGATTATCGTCGATCGGAAGGGGGATCTTGCCCGGTATGCGGATCCCGCATCACTGGCGGGAATGGCGGGGCCGCTCGGCGCAATGTTCCGCGAACGAGTGGAGGTCGCGCTCTATACACCCGGAAACGATGAGGGCCGTTCGCTCGCGCTCTCGGTGCTCCCCGCACGAAACAAGGGCGCCAACAGTCAGGAACTGCGGACACAGGCGGAAGATGCCGCACAGGCATTGAGCGCGATGCTCGGTTATGGAGAAAGCCGTACCCACACCAGCCGCCGGGCCGCATTGATCGCGGCGATTCAGGTACTCCTGGAACTAGACGACGCCCCGCCGAGCATCGAGCGACTCCTCGATCTGATGAACTCCGAAGATCCCGCTCTGCTGCAGGCGCTCGGATATCTGGATCACAAGCTGTTACGGAGCCTCGTTTCCGATCTCTACTCCTTCTGCCGGATCAATGCGCGAATTCTGGGAGCCGGTGCGGAGCCGCTCGACGCTGAGCGCTTGTCGGGGCTCGGCAGTCACGCGGCTCCCGGACGAACGCAACTCACGGTGATCAGCACGAAGTTCTTGGGGAGCGACGAAGTTGTGCAGTTCTGGGTGGCGCAGCTCATGATGGAGCTGGCGCGTTTCGCCTCGGCCCGGCCGAACCGTGAGTTGCAAGGAATTGTGATGCTCGACGAAGCCGACCTGTATCTGCCCGCGTCCGGAAAACCCGCCAGCAAACAACCGGTGGAGAACGCGCTTCGCCGCTTCCGCTCCGGCGGTCTCGGTCTCGTGCTTGCCACGCAAAGCCCCGGGGATTTCGACTATCGCAGCCGTGAAAACATCGGCACGTGGCTCGTCGGTCGCGTGAAAGAAACGCGTGCGCTGGAGAAACTCCGTCCAGTATTTGGCCCTGAGGGCGCGAGCGCACTGGAGCGGCTCGGCCAGCACGCCACCGGCGAGTTCTGCCTCGTCCGCGCCGACCAGCTATCGCGCTTCCAAGCCGACCGGAATCTTCTTCAAACGGAGCAATTGTCCGATACGGAAATCATCCGGGCGGCGAAGCAGAGGCGTGGAAGTTGACCGGCTTGCAGCCACGAAGCAGCCCGCGGTAGGGCGGTCGCGTCGCCGACCGCCTGGGAGCGCATCGTAAATGGAACCACCATGTAAAATGGTGAAACTCAGTCCACTTCCTGCCCGCTTACCAACTCTCCCGTGAACGGATCAAAATACGGCAATCCGAGACGGCGTCGCTCCTCAACGGTCCGGCGCGCGTGATCCGCCATTTCTTCGACCGCCTCCAGCTTCTTTCGGATTGGCAACGCCGCCCAGACACGAAGCTGCTCCCGCTCCGCACCCTCGGGAGTGCAGAGACTCCAGTCGATCTCTTCAGGAGGCTGTTGCATCAGAATGAGAGATTGGCGTTCAACTTCCGGCCTGCTCGGGCGGAAGGAAAACCTTGTTCTTTTCGATTGGAAACCGCCGACTCCGCATGAGAGCTACAATCCCTCGGCGCTTGAGGAGCGAAAGCCGTGGTTCGGACTCGTTGAGTTCCGTGAGGTTTAGTAGGCTTGAGATAACGGACACTGAACACGGTCGCTCCCAGACTGGCCAGGTGATCCACGTCAAGATTTTCGATTTGCAGATGAAGCCGACGGCCGTATTACCTTGCGCGGTTGGGAGACATGGAAAGAGGGGAAAGGCCTCAATTGCCAAACGGTTCGCACCGAGCATACATCCTGACTTGTGACGTGTAGGATCCTCTGTCGGAGCATGCCATTGATACGCATGTCGGCGATCATCACCGTGATCCAATCGCAGTGACTGATTGGCCATCGCATCGCGGTAGTCCCAAGGCTGCACAAGGGTCCGAACAATATGCTCCAGCTCCGTATTTCCGAGGACGCTCTTCAAGTTCCCAACATAATAGTCTTTTCGTGCAGCTCGAAAAGGGTGGTCAAAGTGCTCCATTGTATCACCCTGTGTTGCGGGCGATTGGCTCGTGAAAATTGGCGCAAAGAGGTGTTCTTCGCGATTTGACTCCGAAAAGAAGGTCAGGGCAGAGGAACGTAGAAACTGTTGTTCGTCCGTGTAGGCTTTTCCCAAAAAGCGCTCCCACTCCATGATGGGATGGTTTGCCTTTGTTCTCGTGAGCTCTGTGTACACTGCGTCGGCAATGTCATTCGCGGCGCGCGGAGCGTCATCGGGCAAATGCAGTTCAGCGGTCCAGCCACTCCCGATTGGAATCCACGCGAGTCTAACGGTGGGCCATTTGTTTCCGAGCATTCGTACGGTCCCAAGTGCTGCTAGGAAACCAAGGAGCGTTTCTGCTCGGAGACCAGGGAGTTGAATTACCCTACTCATTGTTTTTCTGTTGGGCACTAGCCGTTTGATCTGCGAGGCGCAGGATGGTTTCGAGCAAGGCAAGGCCCCACCAGCCATGTCGCCGAGTCATCTGCCAAAAACGATCGGCAACACCTGAGTCGAGTGCGTGTGCAGGATTCGAGGTGCGTGCATTGGTATCGATTTTCAACCGGGCGTCGGCTATTGTGACGGAAACCTCTGGTGGAGAGTCGTCCTCAACCACGGGTGCAAACGGGCGCGCATGGCCGTGGTGACTGGCGATCAAATGAAGGATCAGCTGTTTGCGATCCTCAATGTCCTCCAGCAATGAAGTGCCTGAGCTGGATTCCGCAAGTTGTAGTGACAACATTTCGTGTCGAAAGCCTGTGGGGAGTGTGGCTCGTCTGCGGGCGCGCTCGCGAGCGGCACGAGAGGTTGGAATAGCTGCCGACTTCGCGAGGACGGCAGGCTGCGCCAATGCAGCGGCTACATCACTGCCAATCAGTAGAGCCTGAAAGCGTCGGTCCGCTTTCCCTGTGTCGTGTAGCAATGCTGCCTTTTTAAGTGCTTCAGCAAAGGACTCCATTCCAAGTGAACGGGCGTATCTTGTTGAGAGTTGTACTACCTCCTCAGTGTGCTCGCTGAGTGTTTGCGGCTCTACCGAGCCCAACAGGGGATCGTCTGAGCTGTCGTCTGGAACTACGCTTCGGGAAAGCTGTGGAGAAGCGGGAAGCAACTTGCGCACAGAAAGAACGACCCCGGGGTAAGCTCGACTCCGCTCCACTTCCAAGCCTCGTCTCCGCTTTCCTCGGTGTGCCCACTTCGCAAGGTGCCGCAGACGTGCTGGCAATGAAGTGAGATCATCGGTAGGCGCTTCGAGTCGGTCGGCGGCGGCATTGAGCACGGACACAGGGTCGATCTCATTCCAATCGACATCCTCATTAGTTGCCCACTGCAGTAATTGCCACATTGGCGATCCTTCTTCTCCGACGAAGACGACCAGTTCGATCGCGAGATCCGCCGGAACGCAGCGGAGATCCCCCCGGTTGTCACCTGGGGGACCAGCCCGGAGGATATCGTGCCGATCGACGGCCACGTGCCCG